>DAOTTT010000198.1:0-7409 GCA_034437635.1 Anaerolineae bacterium
CGGCAAATGTACCGGCATCCGGCCAAGCAATGGTAATCGTATCACTGCTCAGGTCACCACCGACGAGTTGATAATCGCCGGAGACGTTCCAGCTATAGGTGATATTTTCCCAAGATTGTTGCACTTCGTTGGGAATGCTAATGGTGAATGTTGTTTGTTCACCAGGGATCAACGCGGTATTGGTCGCGGTAATCACACAGGAGAGCGCCGGTTGTTCAACCGTCACTGTCGTGGAAACTTCACACGTTACACCATCGCTCAGTTCGCCGCTGTAGGTCACAGTGTAGTCACCGGAAGCGCCGTCCCAAGTCACGTTAATGCTAGAGCCATCGCCCGTTGTAAACGGTTGTCCATCGGGGCCGATGACGTTCCAGGATTGGGTCACCACTTCGCGCCCGGAGCGACCGTTGATGTTCACGTTATACGGAACATTCGGTTGGCCCGGATACACTGAGGTGTTGCCCTGGATGACACATTCGATTTCCGGCGCAGTGACCGTAATCTCCAGGCTTTCCGCTTGCGAGTCGCCACCGCCATTACGGACGGTCAAGCGCACAAGGTAGCGGCCTGCATCACTGAACTGGAAGCTCAGGTTGTAGTTACTTTCGTCAGTAAATACGGTCTGACCTGCGTCAACGTCGATCACTTCCCACATCCAAGTCTCAACGTTACCGGTTGAGGTGTTGGTTGTGCGGAGTGTGCCGCCAATGTCAAAGCTGGTGCGGTTAGTCGTAAAGCTCGCTACGGGCGGTTCTTCGCCTGTCGCGGTGGAAACGAAGCGGGCATATTCCGCACTGGCTTCGCCGCCTTGACCAACAGTGCGCAACTTGACTTGGTAATTGCCAGCATCTGTATAAGTCGTGCAGACTTCGGCTGCATTATTTTCAACCGAGTTGCCCGGTTGGTTCACGAAGTCGAAGAACCAGAAAGATTGTTCCTGATTTTCGCTGGTATTCGTAAAGCAGACTTGATAAGCGACAGAGCCGTTATCGTCGATCTGCGTAATGCTGGCTACGTCAAAGCTAGCCGTTACTGTACCACCACCGATCGCGGTTACGGTCTTGATGACAGACCCACCGGTACGGCCTTCGTAGCCGCTAACGATCATCGTAACGGTATAGGTGCCTTCTTCGCTGAAGCTCGCACTGTGCGGGCCTGGGCCGCTGAAGCTATAGAGTTGAGCGCCATCACTATCAACAATCGTCCATGCCCAGGTATCAATCGGGCCACCATTGACCAGATCGCTGTTATCAACGATTTCGATAACCAGATCTTGGCCGTTGCCAAATTCTTGGGTACGGGTGATTGTGAAGTCCGGGATCGGCTCAATCAGTTCTTCGGTAACTTCGATCGCACCGAAAGCCTGTGCTGTGCGGGTTTCGCCGTTCAGCGTACCAGTCACCGTCAAGGTGATGTCCCAGATACCAACCTCATCAAGAGTCAGTTGTGGGCTTGCGTCGGTGCTGTTAACGGTCGTGCCGGTGTCGCGGTTGACTACCGTCCACGCATAACTCAGAACTTCTTCGGCTTCTTCGGTTGAAGACTCATTAATGAGCGTAAACGTAAATGGTGCCGGGCCGGAGCTACGGTCAAAGCTAAACGCTGCGATCAGCAGGCCAAGTGAACCGTCATCGGTTTCTTGGATGGTGATCTCAAACGGGCTTATGATCGGATCAACGCCAGAATCCGCTGGCGGATTACAAGCGACTGTACCGGAAACGGTGACTTCGCTTTCATACGTCCGAGTGAAGCTCTCGCTGTTAACCACGTCACCGCCGCCGAAGTCCCAGCTAAAGGACTCGATGTTGGTTGAGCTAGCCATGCCAAACTGCACATCAATCGGCAATGTTTCGCCAACTTGTGTCAGGGATGGCTCACAAGCGTATTCAATAACTTCAGCTTCTTCAACTGTAATCTCAGCGCTAAAGTCGCTCACGCGGCCATATTCATCGGTCACGGTCAAGGTGATGGTGTATGTATCAGCGGTAGCATAGGTGTGATTCACCGTCGCTTGGTCGCCAAAGGTCGTCCCATCGCCCATATCCCATGCGCGGGTATATGCCACTTCGTTAGAAGTCTGATCTTCTACGACAACATCAAGGTTGGTCGCATTCGCCACAAAGCCAACATTCGACAGAGTCGGGAAAGCTGCCTGTGCGACAGTCACCTGTACTGTATCGGAGATTTCTTGTTCCCCAACAATGACAGTCACCGTCACCGTGTAGGTGATGCTTTCTTCTGCCGGATAACCGTAGTTGTAGCTTACACTTGCACCTTGTGCTGTGCCTTCGCCGTCGCCAAAGTCCCAACTAATGAAGGGGGTCTCGCCATCGGGCACATTATCGACAGTGGCATTAAAGTCAAATCCGCCGACTTCTGCACCAGGGACAACGGTGATTTCAAGACTCAGTTGTTCGACTTGAAGATCTGCGTCTGCACCATCACCAAACCCACTAACTGCGGGTTCTTCGGTTTCAGTCGGGTCTTCCGTTGCGGCTGGTTCCTCAGTCTCAGTCGGTTCCTCGGTTTCAGTCGGCTCTTCAGTCGCGGTTGGCTCTTCTGTTACCGATGCTGCCGCTTCTGGCTCTTCGGTCTCAGGTGCGGGGTTCGCACAGCCAGTCTCGTCAACACCGAAGCCTGCGTCACCCTCTGCTGGGCACGCATCGTTCGCGTCTACGAGGCCGTCGCCGTCGCTATCCGTTACCGTCGCGGGATCCGGGTTCGCACAGCCAGTCTCGTCAACGCCGAAGCCTAAGTCGCCCTCTGCTGGGCACGCATCGTTCGCATCTACGAGGCCGTCGCCGTCGCTATCCGTTACTGTTGCGGGATCGGGGTTCGGGCAACCACTGCCGTCAACGCCAAAACCTGCGTCACCCTGTCCTGGGCACGCATCGTTCGCGTCTACGAGGCCGTCGCCGTCGCTATCCGTTACTGTTGCGGGGTCTGGGTTTGGACACCCATTAGCTTGTACACCAAAACCTGCATCGCCTTGGCCCGGACATGCGTCAGCATCATCTGTGATGCCGTCGCCGTCGCTATCAGCCGGTGGCGGCGGGTCTTGTGGTTGTTCCTCTGGTTGTGGGTCGCCTTCTTCTCCATCCCCGCCTGGCTCGTCCAAATTACGACGTGCCGATGTGGGGACTACGGTAGGCTCTACATCCTCAGTGGGTTCTTCCGTGGCCGCCTGCGCAATAGCAGTCGGCGCGTCGGTTACGTCGGCTTCGTCGCCTTCGTCACCGCTGGAGAGGATGATGAGTGCACCAATGATAAGGACAACACCTAAAACCAAAATCGCAACGACTTGATTTTTAGATAAGTTGCTCATTGCTTGTCTCCATAAAGATCAACAAGTGGTGTCGCTTGCAAACTGTTTGGTGATGTGGGCTTGTATCACACTTGCTTACGACTAATTGCCCCATAATTTAGAAAAATGTTCTTATAAATGCTGGAGCCTTGTACGTTCCTCCTATATGAATAGATTCCGGCACTTTGGTTCCTACCTCCACATAAAGTGTATAGCATTTAGCAGATTTACCAAATCAAAGTAAACGATTTTTTATAGGGCTGGCGTATCTGGGGGCATTTTGCAAGAAAATTTACTTTGTTTACTATAATCAAATCAAAAAAACCGTCACATAACGAATATATGACGGTTTTTATGCTTTTTTGTGCTACTAAACAATACGACAAGCATTCTCCAAAGTGCCGATACCTTCAATTGTCACGCTGACGCGATCGCCATCTTGTAAAAAGCGCGGTGGGGTCATGCCCTTGCCGACCCCGGCGGGTGTCCCGGTCAAGATGACATCCCCCGGCAATAGCGTAATGGCCTGCGAAATGTAAGCGATCAACGCGGGGATTTTGTAAACCATCTGCGCGGTTGAGGCATCTTGCATCACCGCATCGTTGACCTTCGTCGTCATATGCAAGTTGTGCGGGTCTGCTAGGGCATCCTGCGTGACGAGAATCGGCCCCATCGGGCAGAACGTATCTAAGCCCTTTGCGCGGGTCCACTGCCCATCGTTAGCCTGCAAATCCCGTGCTGAAACGTCATTAGCCACCGTGTAACCATAAATTACCGACGAGACATCGGACTCCTTAACGGCCTTGCACCGCTTACCGATGACAACGGCTAACTCGCCTTCCCAATCCACCTGTTGCGTGATGGCCGTATCCCATGTGATGGCCTCACCTGTACCAATGACGCTTGTGGGTAGTTTCGTGAATAGGAGCGGCTTTTCCGGCACTTCGTTGCCCAATTCTGCCGCATGTTCACTATAATTACGCCCAACTGCGATGATCTTACCCGGCGTAAACAGCGCACGGAGCGTCACATCGGCCAGCGCGTGGCGCTGGCTCGTGCGGACGGGCTTCACGCCACGTTGGATGAGATCAAACATATTGATGGAAAACGACGTTTGATAAACGGTTTCGCCGTCTAAAATACCGATTTGCGTTCTTTTACCGATTGAAAAAGTCACTAATTGCATAAAAACTATCCTTCGTTAATGCCGCGTGGTTCCAAATGATACCCGGCGAGTTGGCCCCATGTCGTGCCGAGCGCCTCGTTCCACAGTTGATAGTAAGCGGCCTTTGCACGCTCACGATCCCCTTGAATATCAAGGCTCAGCGCGATGAAAAACTGCGTTTCTAGGGCAAGCTCACGGTTCGGCGCGTCTTGACGCTCATTATCCAGAATGGTCAAAGCCGTCAGTGGATCACCGTTAACCACCAAGGCCGCATAAGCCAATGGCGGTACAGGGAGCGGTGCCGTCACGAAGCGCGGCGGCGGTGTATACCCTGGCGGCGGTGTCGTCAACTCCGGCACATAAAAATCCGGTGTTGTCAGCGCGAACGCCCACCAACTTACGCCCTCAAAATCAAACAACACATATTCACGCGGGGCTTGCCCCACCTGTGTTACGCTGACGACTTCCCGAACTGGCAGACCCAAAACGGCTAACTGTGCGCGGACATCATTTGTACGCGAGATCGGATTATCAATTAAGATGCGTTCTAAAACAGCATCAATATCACAAGCCCCATCAGGGCTTGCTTCTAACAAGGCCGCGCAGACTGCCAACGCACCCAAGTCATCGGCCAATGCTTGCCGCATCGTGGCGATTTGCTCTTGCAGCCATACAGAGTCCATCGCAAGAGGTGTAATTTCGTCCAGATATTCAAGCGCCCGTTCGCGTTGTCCATCCAGCACATATAGCATGGCCTGTACCATCGCCCCGTTGATGTACCCCTGAGCGGCGGGGTCTACTGTGGCTAAAACGCCAGCAATAAACGGAATAGCGCCCGCTGTAGGCCGGGCAAAGACAGCCGGCTCCGCATTAGAGAGGCGACATCCCACCGTGTCTAAGTCGGTATAGGTCGCGTTATAGGCGATGTCTTGGCGGTATAAATTGGAGCGATACACCCAGGATACCGGGATGCGGCTCTGGCAGTTCCACCGCGCAGATTCAACGCGGCGTTGTTGCACGCGGATTTCGCCATTAGTGATAGTAACTGCCGTTGGCGACCCCGTTAGGATACGTTCCCCTGGTGTGACCAGTTCTATAAACGTATCGTTGCGCCAGCCAAACACCCGTACTGGCCAGTTCACGGTGCCGTTGTTTTGCAAAACGACAAACTCGTCTAAACCATCCGTGTTGATGTCATCTATCGTCAAGAGCGATAATGAACGTGTGCCGTTATAAGGCAACGCCGGGAAATCCGCTTCTAAAGGCAGCAATTGATAGGCATTATCCCCTGCCACCAGCGGGATCACATCAGCATAGTAGGGGTTGGCTTCTGTACCCGGCCCGACATAGATCACTTCTACGAGAAGATCTTGCACATCATCGGTGTTGAAGTTGGCCGCAGACGGCACAAAGCGGAAGCCATCAATCGTCACGGGTTCCAAGGGTGCCGGGAAGATGGGCAGCGCCTGATTGAACAAGCGGACGAGATGAGGCCGGGCGACATCGCGCAAATCCACACTACCACGCGGCGCACTCAGCATAGCCTGCAAAACGCGCTCACGTTGCCCAGGGTCACGCGGGGCACCAGGGAAGCGCAACTCAAGCTCAAACAAAGTGTATCGAATGGCCGCCGCTTGTTCGGCTTCACCCGATCTCAAGCGTTCAAGCTGACTCAGCAATAGGTCGATCATCGCCTGCTCCGTCCACAGCCGCAGCGCATATTGATCAATACGGCCTTCCGGCTCGATGGCGAGCACATCCGGCGGACGCGGGGTATTCGTCGCAAAGACGGGTTGCGCGTGGTTGGGTGCCTCAAAAGACGCAGCGACAGTCACCCCCAAAACGCTGAGCAACACAACAACGATAATCAACACAGAACGATACACTTGCATGATGATCTCCTCACTATGGCAGTAGGCTCAATCACGCTCTACAAAAAATGACGTTATCAAACCCAATACACCACTACCGCCCACAATGATAATCCCGATGAGGCCAATTTCAAACCCAGAAGCGATAATTGCATCTGTTGGAAAGGGCAACATATTTGCGTCCAACAAGGTCAATAACTCTAAAAGCGCGTCAACGCCCTGGTTAAACCACCAGAAGCCTATGCCTGTCACCATGACAATACCCAGGCCACTAATCCAAAAGACGGGGCCAGGTGTTTGTGACAAACCCAAGACCACAAAGACGATCATCCCCAACACACCCACAGGCACCAGATACATTGAATAGGACAGTACATCATGGTCAGCGGATTTGGCCAATGCCGTGATCGCCTTCTTGCGCATGGCAGCGTCTTTACTCTTGAGTGCTTGTATCGCTTATTGATCCCCCTCTGCATATCATTGCGAACGGCTCTAGAGCACATCAATTATCCGTTTAAATGCGCAATAACAAACCAACTTCTTACGCGACCGCATCTTCGTCACCAACAGCAACTATACCGCCGATACCGCCGATAGCCAGTAGCGCCAAACCACCTAAGCAGAGTAAATAGCCGATGCCGAATAAGTCAAAGGGGCTGTTAACGCCACTCAGACTCGCATCCCCCACACCGGAGCCTAAAAAGAACCCCGCAATGCCAACAAGATCATCGGTTACGATATACATCCAACCAATGCCTGCCGCCGCTGCAAAGGTAAAACCAAGCGCCTGTAACCAAAACCAGGGCTTCACGCTGCCAAATAACGCCAAGGCCGCCGCCACGATTTGCACGACACCGGCCATAGCGACAAGCATCGGGCTAAAGCTGGTTAGGTTGCGGCTTGTGGAGATCGGGTTGAATGTACCCGTATCCAAAAACTGCGCAATATTTTCAATCTGCGACAGCAGTACCGCGATGTCGTCCTCATTGGTTAAAATGTCCAGGCCGGAGTGATCAGTTCCTTCAGCGGAAAGCCAAGGTAAAAAGAAACCGCCCAACAACAGCACACC
>DAOTTT010000199.1:0-4007 GCA_034437635.1 Anaerolineae bacterium
GCAATGACGGTATTGGGATCATCTGCCGGGACAATTTCTATGATGGGATCAAACACGGGGTCAACGGGGTTCACCCCGGCGGTGATGATGTCCCCGGCTTTTAACTCCAAATTCCACACATCGCGCAGGCCACGCTCACGGATTACGCCCTGATTGGGTTGATCGCGCTCCGGTTGCCCCATGTTGGCCTCTAGCCGCGTAGACCCCGCCCCATAGCTGATGGTATATGCGCCGCTGGTCTCATCCAATGCGGTGAGGAAGATCTGATACACGCCGCTATAATCCGCACGTAGCGGCGTGATGATGACCGAGCGACCATCGATGCTGCTGGCTTGGCCGACTAAGTTACCTTCAGGATCGCTAATTTCCATGCGTAGACGCACATCGCTGGCATCAACGGCGCTTGCACCCACTGTGAAGACTTCGCCCTGGGTGGCGTTGATGCTGTAAATCGCCAGATCACCGGGGTTGACCAACGCGCCGCGCACCGGGCGATGATCGTCTAAGCGGGCGTTGGGTACGGCAATATCCGGCGTTGGTACAAAAAACGTTGGAATCGGCGTAGGGGGTTCGGGCGTGTCGCCTATCGGCGTGACGAGTGCTCGCCGTTCGTATTGCAACAAGGTCACGGAATAGCCGCCGGGTTGGTCGCCGCGTGCCACGATGCTATACAGGCCATCCACTGACAACCGCACGTTGAGCAATACGGCGTTGCCCGCGTCCCCGCTGTCGTCGTCAACGGCAATCGCTACGCCTTCCGGGTCATACAACGCCAATATGGGGTCAATATCGCCCGTCACGCGATTAAGGTCAATGCGGATAAAGGTGTTGGCTGCGCCCTCAAATGTGTAGACGTGTGGCGTGAGGTCTTCGGTTAAGGTATTGCCGATGGTCTCTTCGTCGTTGATCTGGCTCATGAACGTGCCCAGGCGCGTATACACCGGGGTCGGTGTGGGGATGCCCACCACCGCCGGGACGGGTGTCCCTTGGGAGGCAAACGGATTAGGTCGATCACTATACCCCAGGCCAATCTGATACGCGCCGCCCGGCTCGCCTTCTGCCACTTGGACGATCACCGTGTAGGTTCCGGCGTTCTCTAAGGTCGTGCGGATGCTCTCGCCGCTGGTGATGATGCGGCCATCTGCGGCTTGCACGGTCATCAGCACATCCACACCCAACACGCGGATCGTCACGCCGTCCCCGGCTGCGGCATCAAAGCGCCAGATGTCCGGCGTTTCCGGCGTGAGCGTGCCGTCTTCCGCAAACCAGAACAGCAGCACATCGTCGGGCTTATCCGGCGTGAGTGTGGGCGACGGTAGCGGCGGCGCTGTGGGCGTTTCGGTATCAACGGCGAGTTGTACGCGGGTGGGCAGTTCCGCCGGGGCGGTATCTGTGCCGCTACAGGCCGCTAAAATCAGCGCGAGAAGGGAGAAAACGACAGTTACACGGTTTAACATCACAGCTTCTACCGGAATTGGTGGAAATATGCGATTGAACCTTGCCCTCACCCTAAATCCCTCTCCCGACCGCTGCTTCGCGGCTAGGAGAGGGACTTGTCTCCCCTTCTCCCAGCGGAAGCGGTCGGGAGAAGGGGCCGGGGGATGAGGGCTAAAAAGCGATTCCACCAAAAACGTTAGAACAAGTAACATCACATGACTTTCGGGTTACAGCTTACCTGCAATCAAGTTTACTCTAAAACCCCACATGCACAATGCGATGCGTTTTCGTCGCTGAAGATCAAAACTCTAGCTTATACAAAACAATACTCTACCCAAAGTCGAACGATAGTGACGATCATTTGTTCGTTTTTGTGTTAGACTTGATATTGTTTGATAGTTGTAATAGGAGACGAACAAATGAACATTAGCACCAACGTCAAGCGGTATGCGAGCAACCCACGCAGCCGTCACCGCGAGACGATGCTACAGGAAGTCTATGATTTTTGCGTGGACTACATCACCGAAGAGAAGATAGCCCCTAGTTTAAAAGAGGTCGCGGAAGGCTTGTATATGTCGCGGGCGAATGTCACCCGTTATATTGATATACTGGAAGCACGCGGTTACATCGAGCGCAACCCGAGCATCCCGCGTAGCTTGCGCATTTTGGAGCCGCCAGAATGGTAAAATATGCAAAAGGATAAACAATGCCCAAAGACGATAAACCTAATCTTGATTTAATCCAAATGGTGCAAAAAGCCCGGATGCAAAACGACGCGGAAGCCCAACCAAGCAACATTGCCGCCGTCTATTGGATCGAAGCGAAGCACCCCGGCGCTACCCCACCTACAGCCCGCAGTGGGGGGTGGGTGTTAGATACCACTGTCGAGCATGTTGATGCACAATGGCAGATCATCAAAGCGGCGACAAAAAGCGGTAAACTTGGCTATAAGTCGAAGGTGTCCACCGCATCACGCGATGGCAAGCACGCCGATTCGCGCACGATCATCGTCAAAACGGCGGATGCCGATGCCTTGGATGATGTCAATCGTATGCGTGCTGTGCTCAAGGAGATTTTACCGGGAAAGTGGCGGTATGAACGCGACTAAACGCAAACGCCGGGATCATATGACCCCGGCGTTTTTTTGTTGTGCTATAGAATGCTCAGTTTAGAAGCCGCCACCGGAGGACAGCAGACCGAACAGTTCCATGAAGCCGACGACCGGCGCACCGTCCGGCGCGGCGACGGTGGCGCTGTCAAACTCGGAGATCGTAATCACGAAGTTGAAGACCACGTCCAGCGCGGGGGCGTTGGGGTCGAGTTGTTGCAGGGCTTCCGGGCTGAGGGTGAAGTTCACCAAAACCAGCTCGGTGTAGTTGGTTTCCAAGTCAATTTGCTGGGTCAAGGTGAAGGTTGAGCCATCGGCCACAGTCGTCAACAGGGCCAGTGCTTGCTCGGTGTCGCCCAGGTCTTGGCCGGTCACGCCACCTTGCGCTTCCAGGGAGGTTTCCAGCAAGCCGAGGAATTCTTCGTCAGCAGCCAGGGCTGCGAAGTCGATGTCGTAGACGAATACGGCGTTGCCGTCAACGTCATCACCGCGAGTGATGGTCGCATATTGCGCGAAGTCGAGTTCCGGCACCATGGAGTCATCGCCCATGTCCATACCGAGGTCGCCGCCCAGGTCGCCCATAGAGTCACCCAGGAACATGCCGAGGTTGGTCAGGGTATCAACGAAGTCCAGACCAGCGGGGCCGTTCGGGATGCCCAGGCTCGTCAGGGCTGCACCGTCGGGACCCAGCAGCGGGATGATTTGGCTGAAGTCCAGGTAGCCAACGCCATCAACCAGCCATAGGTCCAGGCCGCTGAATTCGGCGGGAATTTCGCCAGCCAGTTCAGCCGGGATGTTGAGGCCGATGAACAGTTCAGCGTCAAATGCGCTGATGAGGTCGCCCAATGCCGGGAAGAGTGCGGTTGTGTCTGCTGTATCCAGAGCCGTCACGTCAATGCCGGTGATGCCAGAGAAGGCACCGTCAACGGTAAGACCGAGCATAATGGACTGGCCTTCACCGCTCAGGGTGAGGTCAAATGTGGAGGCAAAGCGAGCTGCGTCCAGTGCGGTCATTGCCTCGTTAGAAGCACCCAGGATCGCGCAGTCATCCTCGCCCAGGCCACCGCATTCGTCTTGCGCCATGACGGAAGTGCCAATGCTCAGCATGAACACAACCAAAATACTGATTAAAAGTTTACGCATGTTTTATTGCTCCATTTCTTGTGAAATATACATTTCGTAGATTTAAGCATCCTCAAAACATTATAAGCGATTTTTTATATTGTGCGTGGATAATGCCGTTAAAATCTTGTTATATCCCCATAAAATAGGGGTTTTTATGAAGCAGAAATGAGAAAAAATGGCGTAACTGCCTTATTTATATCGGGTTTTACCTTATGATGACACTCTATTTAGTCAACTACCACCACCAGAGGTGGTGGCTTGCAGCTACAGCATGATGCGCCGCGTTTGGGTCAGGGTCATGGCTCCCTGCCCTAGCCTTTCGCAGGCTGGCTGATTG
>DAOTTT010000200.1:0-4730 GCA_034437635.1 Anaerolineae bacterium
AACCGCCGATAATCTGCCCACCCGCAAAGTAGACGATCACCGCTTGACCGACCTGCCCAATAAGAAAGATCATCGGGAATAGGCCAGAAAATACCAGCGCCACCCGCATCCATTGGTCATATAAGTCGATGTTTGTCTTTTCAAAACGCGCTTGCTCATGGTCTTGACGCACGAACGCCTTGACCACACGAATACCGGCGACGTTCTCTTGTAGCACGGTATTCAAACTGGAAAGGCGCTTTTGCACTTCAGCAAACAGGGGTTGTGCCACGCGGCCAAACACCATAAATATAATAAATGACAACGGCAAAATAGGGATGATCGCCAAGGTTAAACGCCAGTTCGTCAAAAAGAGAATGCTCAACGTAGCGACCAACAACAACACCGCCTGCACTGCCAAGATCAAGCCTTGGGCGATAAATAAGCGTACCCGCTCTACGTCATCCGTCGCCCGGATCATCAACTGCCCGGTTTGCTGCGAGTCGTAATAACTGAACGAAAGCCGCTGAATTTTGCTGAAGATGTCGTTACGCATACTGTACGCCACCCCCTGCGAGGTGAGTTCCGCCATGTATGCCTGCACGAACGCAAACACACCACGCATCACCGCAAAGGCGATCACCAACAGCACCCCGTTAAACAAGAGCGTATCCGCATTATCAAATGCAGACTGCAACTCCGGCAACGTTTGCCCCAATTGCTCGACGGCTTGCGCCTGCATTGTCGGCACAGGCATAGACAAAATCTGATTAGCGACGATACCATCGGTCACCGCGTTAATCATGTTACGCACTAAGCTCGGCACCACCAATTGCGCCAAGGTCGCCACAAACAACGCCCCATACGCAAAAAACGTAGACCGCCGATGCTGTCCAAGATAAGCAATCGCTCGCATTAATGGCGATCGTGCTTGCGTTACTTCTGCTTGCATATCAAATACCTCTCTTCTGCACCGTAAGCAGCTAGTTGAGATTGTGAGTTCGCCAGAATGTCGCCACCTTCTGGCAAGTGATGGAGCACTTGGCAAAGTAAGGTTAACAACTGCTGCGCATCATCAGCACCCAGATGGGCTAAAGCCTGCATCATCGGGTCATCCTGGCCGACGGGGTGAATGGTTTGTACGGCCTCAACACCTGCCGCAGTCAATGAGATCGGGATGCGGCGGCGGTCGTTGGGGTCACGTTCTCGTTGGATTAACTGCTTACGCTCCAAAGCATCGAGCGTTGGCACTAACGTGGATGGATCCAGCCCGAATTTGCGGCTAAGTTCGCTCATGGTTTGCGGACCTTCCACGGAGACAATGCGCAATACGCCATGTTGCAGGCGAGTTAAATCCAAGCCAGCTTCAGCTAGACGCGCTTCGACATGCTGCACACTCGCCTTCCAGATGGACGACAACAACACGCGAAATTCCAAGACCTGAGTCAACGTTTGGGAGTCAGTATCAGTCATGTGGCATACCAATCATTGGCACTCCAAGTATTTTACACTTTCAACAGACTACGCCTGTTTTGTAGATGAGTCAACGCATTTAATAAATTTCAAATAAAAGTCTAATATAAGTGGACTGATTGATTCAACATGGATAACTCGTTACCATACAAACAGTTTCTTTACAAAAAAAGGATTTTTTCATGAAACGACTACTTATAGTTTTTTTGCTGGCCTTGGGTTTAAGCGCCCCCCTGCAAGCAGAAGATGACGAAGCCACCGTCGAAATCCTATGGGATAGCTGGGGTGTACCGCATATCTTTGCGGAAGATAACACCGGCATCTTTTACGGCTTTGGTTGGGCGATGGCGCACAATCATGCTGAGGCCATCGTCCAGCTTTACGCAGAAGCACGCGGCGAAGCAGCGATGTATTTTGGCGCAGAATACGCGGAAAGTGCTCGCCGCATCCGCACATTAGGCATTCCGCAAGAGGGAGCCGCCGGGTATGCTGGCCTGGATGATACTTGGCGCGGTTACGTCGATGCGTTTGCCGCCGGGGTCAACAATTATCTGAATGCTAACCCGGACGCAATTTCCGACGCGCACGCGCAAGTGCTGCCCATCACCGGGGCGGACATCCTCGCCAACGGCACGCGCACCCTACGCTGGGAGTTCGTCGCCCGCGCTGGGGTCAATTACGGCTTCCGGCAAGCCATCCCCCAAGAGACAATGGGATCAAACGCCTGGGCGGTCGCGCCGTCACGCTCGGCCAGCGGTAACGCCATGCTCGTCGCCAACCCACATCAACCCTGGGCGGGCGCGGACTTCGGCCTATGGATGGAAGCGCACTTCGTCACGCCGGAGCTTAACCTGTACGGCGCGGCCTTGCTCGGTTCGCCCACACTCGGCATCGCGTTTAACGATTACCTGGGATGGACGCATACCGTCAACACCCACGATGGATGGGATCTCTACGCGCTAACGACCACCCAGGACGGCACTCATTACATGCTGGATGGCGAAGAAGTGGCCTTTGAAACCCGTGAGGAAACCTTCCAAATCCTACAAGATGATGGCAGCCTCACCAGCGAAACGATCACCGTGCGCGAGTCGCTGCATGGGGTCGTCCTTGCGCAGACGGCAGCCGACGAAGCCTTGGCCTTGCGCGTCGTTGGCGAAGACAACTTCGCCGCTGCTCGCCAATGGTGGGAGATGGGCAACGCCACCAACTTAGAAGAATTTGAGGCCGCGCTCAGTGATGTGCGCATCCCCATGTTTACCATCACCTATGCCGACCGCGACGGCAACATCCTACACGTTTTCAACGAGCAAGTGCCCATCCGTGAGGAGGGCGACTGGGAATTCTGGAATGGCACCGGCCTCTTGGATAACACACCGAGCCTCATCCCCGGCGATGACTCGCGCTATATCTGGGAGCGTAATTATCACCCCTATGAGGATCTACCGCGTGTGCTCAATCCAGAAAGCGGTTGGGTACAAAATGCCAACGAGCCGCCTTATACCATCACCGTGCCCACGCCGTTTGATGAAGATGACTTCCCGGCCTATATGCTGCCGGATCCGTATATCTGGCCGCGCCCGATTACATCCATGCGCTTGATGGCCGAAGATGAAAGCATCACATTTGACGAACTGCGCGAGTACAAGCAATCTACCTATGTAGAATTGGCGCGGTTGGTGCTGGATGACTTGATCGTCGCAGCGGAAGACAGCGTTGATCTTACCGTGCAGGAGGCGACGCAAGTGCTACGCGATTGGGATCGTCAGACCAACGCTGACAGTCGCGGCGCGGTCTTATTCGCGCTCTGGGCGGAAGATTTCGTCGGCGCACGCGGGTTTACCATCTTCGCCGACCCCTGGACACTGGACGACCCGATCAACTCCATGCAGGGCATTGCTGACCCTGAAGCCGCCGTCGAAGCGTTGCAAGGCGCAGCGACAAACCTAGAAAATCTGCGGGCTTTAGGTATCGGTATGGATGTCGCCTATGGCGATTTGTTCCGCTTGCGTTACCGTGATAGTGATGTCGATCTCCCGGCCAATGGCACCAACAACCTGTTGGGGTCATTCCGTGTGTTGGAGTTCACACAAGATGATGATCTACGCTTTTACCCAACATTAGGCGATAGCTATATCGCCATCGTGGAATTCGGCGAAACTGTGCAAGCAGAAGTGCTATTGGCCTATGGCAACAGCACCCAATCAGACTCACCGCACTTGGGCGATCAATTAACGCTGTTTGCAGAGAAAGAAATGCGCCCGGCGTTGTTGACCCGTGAGGCTATCGAAGCAGATTTAGACCGCTTAGAAACGCTGATAATCCCCTAAATAAGTTGGGGTGAGGTGTACTTGCACCTTACCCCAACTTGATTCGTGCGCTAATTTAACATTTTTTTAATAGCCAAATGTGTACCTTATTGTATGATGATCTTATAGTTTTCGAGGATAGTAATGACAAAACCAGATTTTGAAGCCGCCAAAACATACGTCCTAAACCGTTTAGCCAACGAGTTACCCGATTATCTGACTTACCATAGCATCGAGCATACCCGCGATGGTGTGGTGCCAGCCGTCGCGTTGTTCGCGGATAAATCCGGCGTGCATTATTGGCAAGATCGCCTGCTGCTGTTGACGGGCGCATACTTCCACGATCTCGGTTTCGTGTATCAAGTCGCTAACCATGAGGAAATCAGCGCGGAGATCGCCCGCGAGGTGCTACCGGGAATGGGCTACAACACCGAGCAAATCGACGTTATCGAAGGCATCATTATGGCGACAAAGATGCCGCAAAACCCCGAAGGACTCTTACAAGAGATCATCGCAGACGCGGATATGGACTCGCTCGGGCGCACTGATTTCTTTGAAGTGGCGGATTGTCTGCGCCAAGAACTCGAAGCCCTCGGCAACATCCAGTCCAACGAAGAATGGTACAATTTCGAGATCCAATTTTTGAGTAATCACGATTACTTTACCGATGCCGCCCGCCTGCTGCGCAGCGACCAAAAAGCGGATAACCTCGCCCGATTACACGAACTCCTGACCCTAACAGCTTAACACACGCTCACCCTACGCCAGCGAAAATCCCTGCCACAAAGCGATAGCCTATGCTAGACTTCATCGTCATAGGGTATTGTTTTAAAATGAGGATTATGCAAAGACAAACGCCTTTCAACGAACCAACGAACCAATTTCGTAGTTTATTACTGTGGCTTTTCATCCTGAGTGCGGCGGGTTTAGGGCTAGCCACGCTCATCGGTCAGACGGAAAACCCCGCCA
>DAOTTT010000201.1:0-2036 GCA_034437635.1 Anaerolineae bacterium
TGCTAACATTGGCGAGGAGAACGTTACCGCCACGATACGGCGAGTAGGTCAGGGGACACCAGTGGTAACACAAAGTCCCCACCCCTGCGGGGTAGTGGCGCGGTAGCACACCGCGCACGATCTTTTGCCCGATGCACGGTGGTAGCTACACGCGCCAACCATGCTTTCCTCCACCCGCTAAAGACGGGTGGTTTCCAGCAAGGAGGTTTTGATGAACAATGTGTAAGGGTGTACCGACGTAACCATTCGATCTCGCAATACACCTACAAACTAGAACCAACATCCACGTTTTCTGTGACTCTACCGCAAGGCAACTAATAACCCACCGAACACAAGACCAAACGGAAACATGGCAAAAAAACAACGACTCGATATAGCAGTCTATGAACGCGGCCTCATCCCAAGCCGATCAAAAGCACAGGGAATGATTATGGCACGCGAAGTCTTGGTTAATGGCGAGATTGTCGATAAACCGGGCACCCGCGTTCATGAAGATGACGACATCACGCTGAAATCAAAGCCGCGCTTTGTCAGTCGCGGGGGGGAAAAGCTCGCCGGCGCGTTGGCCGACTTCGACTTTAACCCCACTGGCCGCATCTGCGCGGATGTGGGCGCAAGCACGGGCGGCTTTACCGATTGCCTTCTACAAAACGGTGCGCAGAAAGTCTATGCCATTGATGTTGGCTACGGCATCTTAGATTATACGCTGCGGGCAGATGAGCGCGTCGTCGTCATGGAACGCACCAACGCCCGTTATGTCAATGCCCTAGACGAAGCTGTGAGTCTCGTTGTCGTTGATGCGTCGTTTATCTCGCTCAAGCTATTGTTACCCGCTATTCAAAAATGGTTAACGCCCCAAGCTGACCTTATCGCGCTCATCAAACCTCAGTTTGAAGCTGGCAAAAGCGATGTGGGCAAAGGCGGCGTTGTGCGTGATACAAACATCCACGCCCGCGTAATTGCGGAAGTTGTAGACGCTGCTGAAGAAGCCACGTTTCAATTCGCCGCGTTGACGACATCACCCATTAAAGGGCCTGCCGGTAACGTGGAGTTCTTAGTGTGGCTTACTTGGGGCTATACCCGCGATCAACCGCAATCCCTCCAAGAGTGCATCGCAGCACTCACCGGGGATTAACCGACTTTGGTATAATATTCGTATACGAGCAGGATTATTAAGAGAAAATATGGATCACAAGTACATTCGTAATTTTTCCATCATCGCCCATGTCGATCACGGCAAATCGACCTTAGCCGATCGCTTACTCCAACTGACAAACACCATCAGCGAGCGCGATATGCAGGATCAATTGCTAGACACCATGGATTTAGAGCGCGAGCGCGGCGTGACGATCAAAGCCTCCGCTGTCCGTATGCAATATCCTTACCAGGGTCAAGAATATCTCATTAACTTGATCGACACTCCCGGTCACGTAGACTTTACCTACGAAGTAAGCCGAGCATTACAAGCGTGCGAAGGCGCGGTATTAGTGGTTGATGCCAGCCAAGGTATCGAAGCGCAAACGCTCACGAATGTCTATCTTGCCCTAGAGCAAGACTTGGAGATTATCCCGGTTATCAACAAGATTGATCTACCCGCTGCCCGCCCGGATGACATCGCCCAAGAACTCGAAGACTTGCTTGGCATCCCGGCGGAAGACATGCTGCGGATTTCTGCTAAAAGCGGCATCGGCGTAGAAGAAGTGTTGCAACAGGTGATTCGACAAGTGCCGCCCCCGCCCTATAACGAGCAGAATAAGCTCCGGGCGCTAGTCTTCGACTCGCACTATGACAGCTACAAAGGCGTGATCGCTTATGTGCGGGTGGTTGATGGTGAGGTGCGCAAGCAAGATAACATCAAATTGATGCAAACTGATGCAAAGTTCGACCCTATCGAAATCGGCGTATTTAACCCCAATATGAAGTCTGTCGCATCGCTTGGCGTGGGCGAAGTCGGTTACATCGCCACTGGTTTAAAAACCGTGCGCGAATGTCGCGTTGGCGATACAGTCACCCTGCGGGATGGCGGCGCACAAAAG
>DAOTTT010000202.1:0-13331 GCA_034437635.1 Anaerolineae bacterium
CGCGGACCCTGATGCACACCAGACAGCCCGCGCGATTGAAGACGATAAAATACGGGTAGTACGCGAACAGCGGCGACGACCCTTGTAAGATCAAAACTAGTGAGAACTGGCAAACACCGCTGCATAAATCAGCGGTGTTTTTTTGGAACCGTGACAAGGGTCTGCGTGTCTTACTGGGTAAGGAGTTGTCATGCAAAACAAACCACAACAACCAGAAGACCCGGATCATTTGTTGATCCGTGAGATGGCGAGTGGGAACGCGCAGGCTTTAGATACATTGTACGCGCAGTATGGTTCGGCAGTGTTCAATTTTTTGATGTCGCGGTTAAGTGACCGGAGCAAAGCTGAGGAAGTGCTGCAAGATGTGATGCTGGCCGCCTGGAAAGGCGCGGCGAAGTTTCGCGGGGATAGCCGGGTGCTGACTTGGCTGTTGACGATTGCACGCAATCGGGCGATTAACGTTTACCGCAAGCGCCAGCTAGACACAGTAGAATTTGAGGACGAATTAGATATGCGCGGTTCTGATACTGGCCCACTAGAAAAAGTGATGCAGCGTGACCGTAACCAAGCCTTACGCGAAGCGATTGATATGCTTACCCCGCATCACCGTGAGGTCTTGACCTTAGTCTTCTTCCATCAGCTTTCCGGCGTAGAAGTGGCAGAAGTGCTAGGGATGCGAAGGCACGGTTAAAAGTCGCTTATATCGTGCGAAGGAAACCCTGCGGCGTATTTTGCAAGGGGAGGAAATACTCTAATGCACGAGAATTGGAAAGAAGACATTCCCTTCTATATCACGGGTACACTGTCACCAGAGCGCACAACAGAATTGAGCGCCCATTTTGCCCAATGTGAAGGCTGCCGTCGCGCATTGGAAGAATGGCGCATTATCGGCGCAGCCGTGCAAACGCAAGCTGCGGACTGGGGGCGCTCGTTGCCGCCTTTATCCGCACAGATCAAGCAGACGATTCAACAAGATTTGCGGGTTGTCCCCCGGACTGCACTTAACCCGCGTGTGCGCCGGGCAGATGCCGGACGTAATTGGCTGTTAGCGTTGGTCGCGTCGATTGTGACGGTCGCTTTATTCGTTGTTTTATTGTTGACTGCGCTCAACACGAATGACGATATGACCGCAGATGATGATGCGGTCGCATTGGCCTTGACGACGGAACCAACGGCGACTAATCCACCGGCGACCCGTACACTGAGTGTCTTTGCTACTGTGACTCCTGTCATGTTGACGCAATCGGCTATGATGCCGTTGTGCGAAGTGGAGACGACCCGCAACGTCGATATTATCGCTGCACCTGATGATAGCGATACTGTGATCGCACAATTACAGCCGCAAGACCGCCAAGCTGTTGTGGATTATGACACACGCGGTTGGTTGAAGCTCCAGCAGCAAGGGTGGATTGCGATTGAGCATGTCACATTGTACGGTGAATGTGATGCTATCTTGCGCGGTGTGACCCTTGAGGCACGTTTACAAGCAAATACGATCATCGTCAGTTGGGAGAGTATAAGCGGCGCGAGCCTTGCGCTTTATGCGGGTGATATACGTGAGATGACACCGGATAACCTGCCATCTCCGTTGCAGCAGGTGGATAACCTGCCAGGGCAAGGTGAGCTTGAATTGCTTCTGCCGCCGGATTACGCCGGGGATAGCGTCAGTGTACGATTACTAACGCCATCCGGTCAAGTGCGTGTGGAGATAGTCGCGGTTACGGCGTAGCGAACATAGACTTGGCTAACTTGACCAACAGTGCGTGCATTTGAAAGCGTCCGTTGCCTACTGGCTCTAATAAGCCGCGATCAACTAATTTGCGGATGCTAGGGCGCACGTCGTCCGCCATCCAGACGGCTTTCATTGCGCTTTGGTCGAATGTTGCGGGCTTGGGGGCGAAAACGCCTAGCAGGGCGAAGCGTTCGCGGCTTTCATCGTCCAGCAGGTCGGTGCTGCGCTTGAGCAAGGCCGCGACGGTGGGTGATGTCTCGTTAGCGAGATCGGTACGGTCTGCGGGGGCGAGGGCTTCCAGCAGGGTCGCTTCTTCGCGCATCTCTTGCAGCAGATTGCCAATATCCCAGCCCATCGACATTTCATTATGTAGCAACCGTCCAGCGACTTGAATAGCCAGAGGCAAGCCTTCCAGGTCGCTGATGAGTTCGCGTGATTCTTGTGGCTTTGTCTCGACGACCTGGGGCGCGAGGCGCTTGAGCAAATCCAGCCCGGCTTCTTCTGACAGAATGGGTATCTTGTAGATTTGGCCGGGTTCGCTGGCGAGTTGCTGCGCGACATCGTTCATACGAGTGGTGAACAAGGTAACGCAGTTTTGCCCGCCCACGCGGAAAGGCAGCGCGTGGCTTGTCTGCCAAGCATCATCAACGATGATGAGCATCTTTTTATCCCGCAGATGCGCAGTGAGGCGCGTTTGTGCGTCTTCTACGGTCTTAATCGTCTCGAAGCCATCAATGTTGAGGGCTTTACCCCATGTCATCAGTTCCCCAAGTATATTGGGGCTTTCTCCCAAGGATGTCCACAGAACGCCATCCGTAAAATGATTGTGTACGTCCGTTTCGTGTGCGAGCAAAGACGTGATTGTCGTTTTACCAATGCCCGGCCAACCTTGGATAATCGTCGGGTTCGTTGCTGCATCGGATAAGCCGATACGTGCTTTGAGGGTTTCTAGTTCGGCATCGCGGCCAATGACAAGCGCAGGCACAACGGGTAGATTGCCAAGCACTGTTGTTGTCGGTATCGCGATTTCTGTCGTCAGTTTATCCTCGCGGATGCGATCATACAGCGCAATAACGTGTTCGCTAGGCTCCACGCCAAGTTCATCTTCCAAAAGCTGATGATAGTTTTCGTAGTGTTGTAAGGCTGCGTTGCGTTGCCCGGTGCGACCGTAGGCTTCGATCAACAGGTAATGCGCGGTTTCGTCCAATGGATCGAGCGTTAACCAGTGGCGAATGAGTGCGATTGCGTCTTCGCTTTGATTTTTATCAATCATCTGTCGGATCGTATCTTCTAGGCGCATCATCAGGCGCTGTTGGTAGGTCTGCGCTTGTAAGCTCTGCCAGTTGTCAAAGCTGGCGCTATCCCGCAGAGAAAAGCCGACCATAAATCCATCTTGATATAGATTAATTGCTTTGCTGGCGTTTGCTGGCGAGAGGTCAACGTCAATCAATGCTTCGAATGCGGCAACATCCACAAAAATATCGTCGTCAAAACTCAAGCTGATTGTGTGGCGGTCAGCCTGCACCCATTGATTGAGCGGAGTTTTGTTGATGACCGTCAGTGTACGGCGTAGGCTGGCGCGAGCACGGGTTTCGTCATACTCTGCCCATAGCAACGTAGCGAGATAATCGCGCCCAGTGGGTTTACGGTTAACGGCGAGATACGCGACTAAAGCGAGCGCCTTGCGTCTTTCTAACGTGATTGTTTCACCATTGTGCAAAATAGTCGGTGAACCCATCAATTGAATGCGGAGTGTCGGTTCTGTCGTCATCGTGTTTGATTATCTTTATGCTCATAGATAGATGCAGCATAGACTATAGCAGAACTGAGTAAAAAACAAACGGGGCACAATACAAAGTGCCCCGTTATACGATTTAGATGATGGGGCTGTTATTCTGTTTCGGGTTCCGGCTCTTCGATCGGTGTAATCGTCATACCGTCGAGTATCGGCTCGAGTACATCGCGTGCTGTCTCTATATCTTCGACAAATCCATCTTCAGTTTCGAGCATCGGCGTTTGGAACCAAGCGACATAGGTCTGATCTTGTAACGGGGTTGCGTAAATGCGCCCCGTGACGGGTACACCGCGATGGGTGGCTTGGTACAAGATGGATTCCCATGTTAGGCCATTGGTTGTAAATAGCGTGCGTATATCGGTAATGATGATATCTTCAAGCTCAAGATCAATATAACCGATTATCGTACTGCTGAGGATGCCCGGCATATCTTGGATCTGTGATGTGATGTTAAAGTTTGATGTCGCAAAGAACTGATGACCTGCACTGTCCGCAGCCGGGAAGTAGCGCGTCCACCAGATTTCATCGCGGCGATTGGGGATCCACTCCGCACGAATGGGGAAGCGGATGTTATCCGCTGGCCCGGCTGTGGCGAAGTCCCATTCGATATTGGCTGTACGCTCCGCGACATAAGCCCGCGAGTCGAAGAATTGCAAGTTGTCTACTAATTGTTGGAAGTCCGCATCAACATCTAAGCCTGAGCCTTCCACGATTTCCCGTGTGATGACAGAAGTCAGCGCAATACTGTTGTTAACTGTTGCCACAGCACGCCCTACATAAGTGACATCATCGCGCACCACACGGGTGTTAAAGGCAACGGCTTCTTGCCCGGCGACTGTGATCGGCGTGAAGTCGCTGGTGATCTCGAAACTGTAGTCTTCCGCGACGAAAGCGGCGACTTCATCGAGCGTCCCTTCGCGGCGTTGCAAATCGAAATAGACCATTAAGCGGCTTTGTTGGTCTGGGCTGACAACACGGTCAGCTAGCAAGCCCGCCTCTTGGATGCTAAATAGGTTGCTAGCGGGTGAATTCCAATCCGTAGAGAAGGGCAGTGTATACCCAAAGTCGGTGCGGCGATAGCTTTTTAAGTCAACGTTGATACCGGTGTTATTCACGGTGATGGGGGTCTCGTCAAAGCCCGTTGTGCCGCCATAAGCGGCGGCGAGGATAGTCGCGTTGTATTCGCCATCACGCGCTGGCCGCCATTCCCAGCGTATACCCTCAACCGGCCACACATATTCATTGTGGGGTACGGCGATGGTACGGCGGTCTTCGGTGACCTCATAACGATACACTTGCACTGTAGAGCCGGGTTGAATTTCCGTCACGCCAATGGAGCCGGTCGCATTTTGACTGATAACGCGCTGGAACGCGCCATCACGGTTAAAGATGATGAATACCTGCTCCCAGTCGTCGTCCCTCTCGCATATCTGGTTCACTTGGCAATAGCGGGCTTCTAATGAGCCGATTTCATCGTTGAACTCCAGATATTCATAATTCTCGTTGCCGCTGTCGTCGCTGATGTACGGCAGCCGGACATCCCATAGTGCCGTGACGCTGTTTAGGCCGTTATCCCAGTTTTGCACTGTGATGACAAATTGATTATTTGTCTCGATGTTGGTCGTCAGGCGCTCTTTGAGGTAACGGACAATGGTGCCATCGGCTTCATAATAGTCGTAGATAGCGTCCACATGAGCGATATTACGCCCGATGACCTGTAAGGACATGGCGATTGGCTCTAACGTGGAGACTTCACCAACGGGCAACTTGGCTCCGATGTTAACTTTAGGGGTGATGGGTGTATGGAACGCTGTATCGCCTTCCCAGGGGCTAGGGGTAACCGCGTTATAGTAGCGGCGGAGCATTGGCCCCCAGGATGCTAGCCGGCCTTGCGCGAAGTAGTCGATGTCAAAATCATCGCTGTCTTCCGGGAAGTAAATATTGTAGTAGCCGACACGATCAGCATACGGGTAGTCAGTTTCGGCTTCTGCCATTTCTTCTTCCGTGAGCGGCAGTTGCAAGCGCACCCCGGCGCGTTGATACATCCGCGCATTATCTAACGTTGTTTGCACATTTTGCGCCGCTGTGACGACTTCTTCCGGTGCATTGGGGTTTTGGATGACGCGCCGCATCAAGTCGTAGAGGTCGATCTTGGTATCGCCACGCGCAAAGTGACGATAGGTATAGGTGTTCGTCCGCGCTTGGCCTAAAACATTCGCCACGATGACCGGATTTTGAGCGTTCATCACATCAGCGAAGGTGTTCACCGCTTCAACCACAGGGCCAAACTCGTTAAGGTTGGTCAAGGCGCTGGTTAAAAATGCGGTATCCGAACCGGGGCGTTCGGCAATGTCGCGGTCAATGTAGCGATCAATCAGCGATTGGCTGATGGTCTCAAAGTCGGGTGCATCCACATTTTCGTTGAGTAATTCCACGAATAACATCATGTCGTGCGCCGGGTTAACGACGATTTCCGGCGAGGCTAGCGCATAGTCGAAATAGTCGGAGACGGTTTCAAAATATTCAACACTGCTCATTAAGCAGGCATCGTTGATTAAATAAGCGAATTTATCGCGCTCTGTCCGTTGGAGTGCCAGTTGGAACGCTTCTTGTATTTCTGGCACAGTGATAATATCAGAACTGGTGTCATCCGTGATGATGCCTTCCCACCCTGCGCCATGACTACCCATTGAAATGACATAATTATCGGCGGGGAAGTATGTGATGCCCCAAATTAAGAACTGTGCGAAGATTTCGCCATCACCGGAGTTAATATCGCCTAAATCGGCCAGTTCTTGCGCGTCGATTTGCGGTGGATATTGGCCGTCAGGGTTTTCAAACGTTCTTGCGCCGCCGCTATCCTCACTGGCTGGGCCGACTCGGTAGAGCTTGGCTGTAGACCAATCGCCGTTAGAGTCGTCATATTCCGGGCTGCGATCCATGAACACGATAATCTGGATATTGGCTTTGCTGCCCGCCATTTCAAACTCGTTTAAGTCCGCGATGATCGCGGGTTCCAAGTCCGTATCTGCCCCATAGTACGCCAAGATTGTCCATGTGGTTGGTTCAGTCGGTTCAAGGTCAATCGGGAAGCCAGAGTCTAACAGCGCCCCCTGGCTGACGTTAAACACAATGTCTTCTGTTTCGTCCGTTGCGCTGAGATTAGGCTCGATTAAATCCCACTCTAAGATGTACTCACCAGATGAGCGCCCATCCGCTTCGCCATAGCGGGTAGCGATGATGGTGTAATCTCCGGCTAACGCCTTGGGATAGAAGATGTAAGAGCTTGTCACGCCGTCGAAGCGATCGTCATCATCATTTTCAGCGACGATTGCGCCATCACGGTTATCGACGAGATATAATTTTGTGTCTAGCCCATCGGTGATTTCTAATAGCGCGATGGTGATGTCCGTGCCGGGGCGGGTGACGGTAATATCATAAGTGTGGAACGGCAACGCATCGTTGATGACGTTGTTGGCATCAAAAGGGAGTTCTTCCTCTGTCGCCGTGACGGTAATCTGATAACTGCCGGTGGCATCGCCGGTTGTGCTCCCGGCTTCTAAGAGATATTCGCCATAGTCAAGGACGGCCAAATCTAAAAATGCGATGTTGCCATCTGGCCCAAGCGAACTGTTGCCAATGGCAAGCGGGTTGTCATTCTCGTCTTCTTGTTCTGGGTCTAGTAAACGGAATTGCGGGGTGAATTCGCCATTAGTTACCGTCATTGTGATGGCAACAGTGGTAAACGAACGACGGATCACGAGGTTGTGCATGACTGCTGTCGCGTTCGCTGTGAGTTCATCGGTGAATGTAAATGTGTCGGTGACACCGTTATCGTCTTGCGCAGCAGTAAATTGTACTGTGATGAATATGGCGCTCAGTAGAACTGGCAACCAAACGCGAATAAATTTCACGATGTTATCCTTGATACTGGTTGATACCTGTTATGATTATAGTCCTAATTTCATAATACAAACAAAAGAAGATTCAAAAAAGCGAGAGAGGGCTAATCTCTCTCGCCGATTTTAATTATACAGGGTGACGCTTAGCAGCTCGGGAAGTTAGCCGGGTTGCATGTCGGTTGTACATCGGTGTCGCGGGTGCTGTCGACGCGCTCGTTGCGGCCATTGGTCAAGGCTTCGGCGACTTCTGGATACAGTGGGATAAACAGCGCAGCATCTTCGATGGCTTCTGGCAGTTCTGCCTTGTCATCGTTTTCTTCTGCGAAGATGTCGATGGCGACGATGGTCACGGTATAGGAGAAGCTATCTTCGGCGAACTGTGGATTGGAAAGCATCAATGTGATCACTGCGTCGTCGGTGGTCAGGATGGCTTCTACGCTGAAATCTTCTTCTTCCATCATTGCAATTGCGAATGCCCAGTCATCGCTGAAGTCACGCGCAGAGTATTGCCCGGCGGCGACAGTATTACCCGTCAAAATCCATTGGATGTTAGCGGCGCTATCTGCAATTGTCAGGGTATAAGCATCTTCTATCTCTTCCGACGCGACAAATTCAGCCGAGTCGATGACTTGGATGAAAGCACCATTAGCTTCAAATGCATCATCTTCAGCCGACTCTTGTGCGCTTACAAGACTCATCGGCACAATAAATAAAACAAGTAGAATAACAGCGGCGAACTTTTTCATCTGAGGGTTTCTCCTGATTTTTTATTTTCTAGTTTGTTGCTTTAAATATACATAAAAAATACACTTCAATGCACAAAGTCCAAAGAAAAATTCATAGGTATAAAAATTATTTTATCTTGTAGGCGAAATTAGGTCATAATGTTATGTTAAAAACGAAGACTGTAAAAAGCCTATTCGTCAAAGTTGTCATAGACGAATAAAACATTGTCTTCTCCTTCGGGTGTGCCCCCGGTGGCTTCGTACAAACGCATAGCCGGGATATTAGAGCGATGGGTAACCAAGAAAATTTCCGTCCCATTGTTTTCTTTGCAGATGTCTTTGAACGCTTTGATCAACTCGCGCCCAATGCCACGCCCACGCTGTGCTTCAAGCACTTCCATCTCGTAGACAAAAAACATAGGGCGGGGTGTCTCTGGTCGTTGTAATTGATAGCCGAGTAACACGCCGACCGGAATGTCTTCCCAAACGGCGATCAGCAAATAGTTGAGCGGATTGCTCAAAAATGCTGTGGTGTGATCATGTTGTGATTCTAAGAAAAAAACCTCCATCACCTGCTCGGCTATTTTTTCATCCCCTGGTTGTAAACGCTTGATGTCCATCACTATTCCTTGTCATAAATCAAAACCCGCATTAAGTTTAGGGTAAAGCGAACAACATTGGCAAGGACTGATAATGGGTAAAAAATTAAGACAAGGTAAACCCTGGATGCCGGGGTATCGTTATTCGGCATTACTGACACCGTTTTCGTTGAATTTGCTGGTGCGAGATGTGGCACAATCCGCCGCATTTTATGAGCGTGTCCTACAAGCGGAAGTACATTACCATGACGTGGACTTTGGCGCGATGCGCGTAGGGGCGATAGAGGTCATGCTCCATGCCGACCATACACATGATGAACATCCCTGGCACGAGGCGCTACAAGCGGGAGCCAAGCGCGGTATTGGTGGGCAGTTTCGCTTATTGGGGTATGATCCCGATGCCGCTGCCGAACGTGCCGAGGATGCTGTGATCGTACCACCAGCGGATAAGGGACATGGTTGGCGCGAAGTGCTCATTCGTGATCCTGATGGGTATGAATGGGCGCTTGGTGTGTTGATTCCCCCGGCGAAGGGGCCTCATACCGAAGCCTGACGAAGAACTTCTTTTATACTGGTGAATTGTTCTGTGAGTGTCTTTAAAAAAGCGCGTGTAATCGCGTCGAACGGCTGCTGCTTATTCCAGATGAGCTTGAGTTGACGTTTTAATGATACATTATCTATGGGGATTGCACGAAGTATCCCCATTTCTACTTCACGCGCAACGGCATATTGCGGCAAGATAGTGATCCCCATGCCTGTAGCCACAGCATGTTTGATCGATTCTTGATTGTCAAACTCGGCAATAATACGGGGTTTGATGTTGTGCTGTGCGAGTATCGACTCGAACCAGGTGCGCGTTTGGCTACCGTGTTGCCGTGCGACAAATGCTTGCCCGTCGAGTGCATCGGCGGGGGCAGTTTCTCTATACCAACAGCGATGTCCTTTGCCGATAATCACATAAAGGTCGATTGTCTCTAGGATGTGCTGGCCTAATGTGTTGTATGTTATCGCGTCAATTTCACCTTCTACAATGCCCAGGTTAAGGCGTTGTGCGAGTACGCTTTCTACGACATTTGGCGTGACATCCGTCTGTACGTTCACACTGAGATTAGGATACCGCTGATAGAATGTGCGCGTCCAACCAGGCAATAAATAGATATTGATGCCGGGGGTCGCGCCGATTTTGATTTGACCATCAACTAACTTGCTGACATCCGTAACGGCGGCTTGCGCTTCGTTGACCAAGGCGAGAATCTGTTGTGTGTAGACCTGTAACGTCTTGCCGGATGCCGTTAAACGCACCCCACGCGGGCCACGCTCAAACAACTTCGTGCCAAGTTGGGCTTCTAACTCAGCGATATGCTGGCTAATAGCGGATTGTGATAAAAACATGCGCTCCGCCGCTTGGCTAAAGCTCCCAGCTTGGATGACTGTCGCGAAAATTTCTAATTTGTACAGTGTAAGCATAAGAACTCCTGATATAAGCTGGAGCTTATATCTAATATAAGCCCTTCGCTGGTACGCTACCATCAAAACTTAGGTACACTATAAATCGTTGACAGGATATTAAACAAGGGAATAGTTTGATGGATCGTAAGACCTTGCCCGTTGTTATTGTAGGATTAATCATTGCCGCAGTCGCCGCAGTCATTGTTTTCGCACAAAACAATGAAGATACAGCAACGTCCAATAATGAGACGGCGAATATCACAGAAAGTGGTGTCGCTGCACTGGCTGCGCCTGGGCTTATTGCTCCGCAAGATTACCAAACTCAATTTGTAGAGGGTAATGTCGAGCATTTTCTGCTTGATGTCCGCACCCCGCAAGAATTTGCAGCAGGGCATCTCCCCGGTGCCGTGAATATCCCGGTGCAGGATTTGCAATCCGGGCGCGGCTTTGATGCCATCCCGCAGGATATGCCAATTGTATTGTACTGCCGAACCGGTAATCGGAGTGCAGCGGCGTTGAATATGCTTGGGGCACGCGGTTACGAAGGGCTTTACGACATCGCTGATGGTATCAACGCTTGGGCGGCACAGGGTCTCCCTATAGAGTAAGTGAGGATAAATCATTATGTTTTTGTTTCAGCGTGGCAAAAATCCCAGCTTCCAAAAGCTGTCTATAGACGAGTACAAACAGAACTTTAACAAGAAGACCAAGCACAAGCTCATTGATGTGCGTGAGAAATCCGAGTACAAAAATGGGCACTTACCGGGGGCGGTCAATATCCCCTTGAGCCAAATCCGCGATCATGCGGACAAACTCCCGCGTGATATTCCCGTCGTGTTAGTCTGTGCAACGGGCAACCGTAGCGGCATGGCGGCGCGGTCACTGAGCAAAGTTGGATTTGAAAATCTCTATAACCTGATGGGCGGCACGATGGCGTGGTCGCGCAAGGGCTACAAAATCACACGTTAAGGAGCGATGAATTATGTTACTGAAGTATTTCTACGACAAAAAATTAGCGCAGGCATCCTACATGGTAGGGTGTGCGGCGACTGGCGACGCACTGGTTATCGACCCTTCACGCGATATCCAAGAATACATTGATGCCGCCGAAGCCGAAGGGTTACGCATCAGCCATGTGACCGAAACGCACATTCATGCGGATTACGTCAGTGGTACACGCGAGTTGGCCGCTGCCACAGGTGGCCGTATGTACTTGAGCGACATGGGCGATGACGATTGGAAATATGGCTTTGTTGATGACAATACCGTCTTGCTCAACGATAACGATTGGTGGATGGTCGGTAACATTCGCGTAGATGTACTACATACCCCAGGCCACACGCCGGAACACATCAGCTTTATGATTACGGATACTGCCGGGGCGGATAAGCCCATCGGTATTTTTACAGGCGATTTTCTCTTTGTCGGTGACATTGGTCGCCCGGACTTGCTCGAAGAAGCCGCAGGCATCATGAATACCCGCGTTGTCGGCGCGAAGCTACAATACAAGAACATCGAAAAGTTCAAGACAATGCCGGATTACCTGCAAATCTGGCCGGCGCATGGTGCCGGTAGCGCCTGCGGTAAGGCACTCGGTGCGATCCCGTCCACGACGCTTGGTTACGAAAAGCTGTTCAACCCGGCGTTCCAATTTGATAACGAAGCGGATTTTGTCGATTGGCTACTTGATGGTCAACCGGAAGCGCCGTATTACTTCGCTCGCATGAAGCATGTGAACAAGGTCGGCCCGGAACTGCTGGAAGACATCACAGTGCCGCAAGAGATGGATCGTGCAGCGATTGATAAGGTGCTGGCTGATGGGGCTTTGGTGCTAGATATGCGCAGCCGCGAAGACTTCGCCACTGCACATATCCCCGGTACGGTGAATATCTCCGAAAATGATGGCGGGTGCGTCAATTATGTCGGGTGGTTCGTCCAATATAACGAGCCGATGTACATCATCGCAGAAGCCGACAAGATCGAGTCGATTATCCGTAACAATCGCGCTATCGGTGTGGACGACATCGCCGGATATGCGACACCAACGGTTATCAATGGTGAGACCGAAGCATTGCCGATGATCGACTCGCAAACCCTGGCTGACCGTCTGCGCGAAGGGGAAATTCTCGTCATCGACGTGCGCGGCAAGACCGAATATCAGGATAAGCACATCGTCGGGGCACGGCATATCCCGCTGGGGTACTTGTCCAAGCACTTGGATGAACTTCCCAAGGACACCACTATCGTGACTCAATGTGCCAGCGGCTATCGCTCGCAAGTGGCCTCTAGCTTGTTGCAACGGCACGGCTTTAAGAACGTCATGAACTTGAGCGATGGCATCGAGTCGTGGTCACAACTGCTGACCACTGAAGAAGGCTAAACTTCTCATTCTTTAAGTACATCATCTGGCCGCCCTGAGCGGTCAGATCGTATTTTGTGGAAAGGCATTTCATGGCAACACAATCAACTTGGCAGCAAAAAGGCAACACAGCGACGATACTCAGCCGCTATCTGCCATTTTTAGATTGGCTGATGCATTATCGCCGCGAAAATCTCGTCGGTGATGTCATTGCCGGGGTCATTGTCGCCGTGATGCTGGTGCCGCAGAGTATGGCTTATGCGTTATTGGCAGGTTTGCCGCCGCAAGTCGGCATCTATGCGAGTATTTTTCCGCTGTTTATTTATGGACTTTTAGGCTCAAGCCGGGTTTTAGCCGTCGGCCCGGTCGCTATCGTGTCGCTTTTGGTCGCTACCGGCCTCGGTCAGTTTGGGGCGCAGTCTACCGCTGATTATATGCAATTAGCGATTACGCTGGCGCTGATGGTCGGGGTGATCCAACTGGGTTTGGGCTTGCTCAGAGCCGGGTTTCTGGTCAATTTCCTGAGCCATCCGGTACTTTCCGGCTTTCTGAATGCGGCGGCCATCGTCATCGGCTTGAGCCAACTTAAGCACGTCCTCGGCGTGGACATCGCCCGGCAGGAGCACACCCACGAGACAATTATCAGTTTGCTGGAGAGCCTGGGTACTGTTAATGGCGCAACGCTAGCAATTGCCTTTATTAGCATTGTGATTTTGCTGATGTTTAAACATCGACTGCATGATTGGCTGATTGCGATGGGCGTTAAGCCA
>DAOTTT010000203.1:0-2138 GCA_034437635.1 Anaerolineae bacterium
AAGATAGTGCTGGCTAGTTCTTGGATGTCCGGCGGCATGGTAGCGGAAAACAGCAAGGTTTGGCGTTGCGTCGGCAGTGTCTTGACGATACGCTTGATGTCCGGCATAAAGCCCATATCAAGCATCCGGTCGGCTTCATCGAGGATCAGCACGTCTATTTTATCCAACTTAATCAACCGTTGGTTCATCAAGTCAAGCAAGCGCCCCGGTGTCGCCACGACAACCTGCGCCCCACGCTTGATCTTATCAACCTGCGGACGTTGGCTCACACCACCGAAGATGGTAACGTGTTTGATCGGTGTATAGGTGCCATAGGCTTTAAAGCTATCGCCAATCTGCGCGGCCAGTTCGCGTGTCGGCGCTAAGATCAGTGCGCGAACATCACGCGACTTTTTGCGGTGTGTCTGCGTCAAATGATGCAGAATGGGCAACGCAAAAGCGGCTGTCTTGCCGGTACCGGTCTGCGCGAGGCCGATAAGGTCACGTTCTGCGAGAACATGCGGGATAGCCTGCACCTGGATGGGCGTTGGCTCGGTGTATCCCTGTTCGCTCACGGCTTTAAGCAGGGCTTTATTGAGGTTTAATTCTTCGAATTGCATATTAGAGTGGGTATCCTACTGCATAGTAAAGTCCTACATCCCGGCAACAACACACAGGATGCCCACTTAATGCGACAATTTTGTATCGGAAGAAGTGGTCGGATCAATAAACGAGATGTATAGCATACTGGACAATTGCTTAAGCGTCAATGTGCCGTTGTGCGACAACCATCCAGTGATAAGGCGCGGTCTGCTGCCAACTGACGGCGCTAAACCCGGTTTGATACAACAAAGCGTCAAAATCGCCCACTTGTGCGTACAATTCGTTAGGATCCCAAAAGCGTCCTAAGCGCTCACGGGCCACCGCCATCGCCTGCTCGGATGCAAACATGATGTCCAGCACGCACACATACCCACCCGGCTTGAGTACCCGCGCCATCTGCTGGCAAGCGTGCAGGCGCTTTTCCGCTGGTACTTCGTGGAAGGCAAAGCCAGAGGCGACCACATCAACACTGGCATCCGGCAGCGGAATATCGTTAAATGTACCCGTGTGCAATGCAAATGTAGGATGACGTTCTTTACAAGCGGCCAACATCGCCGGGGAAATATCAATGCCGGTGATGTCTAGGCCGTGCGCGGCCAACATCGCCGCCACCGCCCCACTGCCGATGCCTATATCCAAGGCGTGCATCCCGACATGGAGCGGCAAAGCCCCCTGTACAGCTTCGATACTGCCCTGGTAGCCAATTAACGGCCCCGGCGCATAATTACCTACATCATCCGCATAAGATTGTGCCCAAGCCTCAAATAATTGGCGTGTTTCGTCTTCTGTTCTTGGCATAAAAACCCTTCTTGAGCCTTAAATACTCTTAAAGCGTAGCAGAAAGCCAATTTTGTGGCAAGTGCCCAGCATATCTATTCGCCTATTCATGAGAATTGCATGTCGTTTTGTATGACGTAACTACGCAGGTAAAATCCCGCATCGGCTCAAAGCCGATGGCTACATTAAACGCTAGGAAGCCCGTAAACGGGCTTTGCAGTGGGCTAGCCCCCGGTTTTGAACCGGGGCAGTAGAGCATACCTGAGTAGTCACTACTCAGCACTATATGGGTCACATGACCTAATACGACTTCCTCCACTCGGTACGTCCCAAAGCGCATGAGGCGTTGTAAGCTACATGTAAGTTGAAAAAAGAGAGAGAGCATACACACACATGTTGAGTTGGGCATTATTTTTCTTCCTATTGGCAATTGTCGCAGCAGTCTTTGGCTTTGGCGGTATCGCCGGGGCAGCGAGTGGTATTGCACAGTTACTATTCTTTGGTTTCATCATCATAGCAATCATCGCGCTCATCACAGGACGCGGCAAAGACATTGCCGTTTAACCCCAAAAACAAAAATGAGAAGACATCGCTCAGCGGTGTCTTTTTTTGATTCGCCCGTCGTCGTGGTTGGTGATAGTATGTGGTGATGTAGATTTATCAATCCAAAGTATCCCCTCAATATCCGGTGGCAGCCACTTGCCACGACCCGCTTAAGTTGAGGGTGGTAGCGCGTGTCCGAATAATCTCTGCCAGTGGCGGAATGCTGTCCTGATTCA
>DAOTTT010000204.1:0-4204 GCA_034437635.1 Anaerolineae bacterium
ACCGCCACTGTACCCATCTACACAAATCAGACGGTTACAGCTACCAGAAAGGAGAAGCGGCTTCCTCCACCCGCTAAAGCAGGTGGTTTCCGCCGCATAATTTCGATGAAATACGTCGCTACGTTCTGGCCGAATGTGGGCGGGTCGGGATTAAACATACTGGGTTTTGGTGGGTTGATAGCCGGAAGCAAGACGGACAGTAGGCTATCCAATACAGCGCGGTGAACATGACACCAACATGGGCTTCCAAGCATTTGTTTAGCCATTGGCTTTGAGCCGATGCGGGCATAGCTTTTGGTCTTTTAAAACTTAAAATAGACCTTAAAATATGACAACGGCCTTCTCAGGTCAAAATTATCTACTAAAAGCTTATAACTGTTTACTTCCTATCATGATAGGCATAATTAAATTATAAATGAATACAGAAACAATTAAAAAGCTCAACGCCATTAACAAAGCATTCTACGCGACAACGGCCACCGATTTTGACGCGACACGCGGCCAACCTTGGCCGGGGTGGGTGACCTTAAGTGAGCGTTTGCCGGACAAGTTAAGCGTGCTTGATGTGGGCTGTGGTAATGGGCGTTTTGGTGTTTTTTTAGCGCAAACGCATGACATTACATATACTGGCATGGACAACAACGCGCAGTTATTGACTTATGCGCGGGATGCTTTGCCGACGGCGACACTACAAGAACGGGATGTTGTGCTCTCTCCACCGGATGTTGGCGAATATGATTTGGTTGTCGCGTTTGGGTTGTTGCATCATATCCCCGATTGGGATAATCGGCAGCAGTTTGTCGCGGCGTTGGCGGCCCGTGTCGTGCCGGGGGGCTGGCTGGCCTTCGCTTGTTGGCGTTTTTATGAGTTCCCGCGCTTCCAGCGGCGGGTCGTCGCTTGGCCGCCGGAGCCGGAATACGCGGTTGAACACAACGATTATCTCCTCGATTGGCGGCGCGGTGAGCGGGCTTTGCGCTACTGTCATTATGTCGATGATGCCGAACAAACGGCACTCGAAGCGGCGACCGGCCTCGAACATATCGAGACGTATCGTGCCGATGGGTTTACCGGCACGGTTAACGCCTATAGTGTGCTGCGCCGGGTGTGATTACTCAGCGTAGTTTTCGCCAAAAACTGCAATCATCAATTCAGTAATCACGTCACGGTCAGGCATATAAGCGCGGCGATTGCCCTCTACCGGGTAGAGTAGTAGATAACGTGCATCCATCGTCCCTGTTTTGATGCGCTCACCGGGGACAAGGATGGCGTAACGGGTCAACAGCAGCGCATCATCGACGGTCAAATCTGTGTAGATATTGCCCTGTAATTGTGTGAACAAGTTCGGCGCTTGGCGTAACATGCGTGTGAACGTCTCGGTTTCGGTCATCTGCGTGTGGATGGCTTGGAGTAGTTGAAGCTGACGCTCACCGCGTTCCATATCGGTGTCTTGGTGGCGTGTGCGGACAAATTGCAATGCCTGGTATCCGTCCAGGTCGTGGGTGCCTGCGGGTAAATAAAACGGATCATAGCCATAATTGAGATCAGGCGATGTATTGTCGCGGATTGGGTAGCCTGTCGTGATCGTCACGCCGCCCATCGCGTCAATGACGGCCATAAATGCGCGGAAATCGAACAAGACATACCGGTCAATATAGATTCCTAAGTTGTATTGCAGCGTATCCATGATCCAGTAAGCGCCATAGCCTTCTTGGATGGCTTCGCCATCTTGGAACAGCGTGTTCACGCGGTTGAAGTTCTCCGTGTCCGGCGGCGCGAAGTGTACGTCACGCGGGACATGCAGCAAGCCGATCGTCTGCGCGACGGGGTCTATGCTGGCGACAATGACAACATCGGTGCGGACTGCCAGCGTATCGCCATCATCAACACGGCGATCCATCCCTAAGATGAGAATGGTCAAGCGGGACTGTCCGTCCCAGTTGAGTGGTATTTGTTCTGGGCTTTCATCATCTTGGGCAGCCAAAGGAATGACGAAGATCAACAACAGGCAAAGCAAGATTAAGTGGCGCATGGCGGCTTCCTTGATTGATTTGATCGGACAATCACCCCTATAATACACGAAGTTACACGGCAACTTTGCCCACGTTTAGGCTACGCTTTAAGGAGTATCAATTGTGAAGACTTCTTCTCCGCTGCGGCTGATCTTTTTACTGGTGTTTATTTGGGCGTTGCTCATTATTCGGTTGGGGTCGCCCTGGTACGGCGTGCAAGAAGCGGCGCGTGTTTGGGTTCATGCAGGTGTACAAAGCTATGATCGCTACGGGTTGGACGTGACAAACGGCATGGTTATCCGTGATCTAGGCCCGGCGACACCGCCAAACTTTGATTATTATGTGCATCATCCGCCAACGGTGATCTGGTTGCCGTATGCGTTTACCCGTGTGGCGGGCGATAACGAACTGAGCATCCGTTGGGTGTCTATCGCGGCGACGATGATCGCGGTTAGTGCGTTTTACGTGTTGGTGCGGCGGTTGTACGGGGATAAGGTCGCATGGTGGGCGACGGCCTTTTATGGATTGGTGCCGATGATGGCGTATTATGGGCGCGTGCCGAGCCACGATATATTGGCGATGACGGTTGTTTTGCTCTTCGCGGCGATTATGATTAATTGGTTGCGGCAGCCATCGCGTAGGCGCTTACTCGCGTTGATCGGTTTGGCGTGGTTGGCGGTATGGACGGCCTGGACGGGTGTTTTTTTCGTGGCGTTTTTAGGCTTCGCGGCGATGGCTGTTGGGCGTATGGGACATCGTGTTGCTGTGATAGGCTTAGGCGTGACGTGCATCGTCGCCTTTGTCGTGTTGATCGCCTTCTATCAGTCCCAATGGTCGGGTGCGGTGGATAGCTTGATTGAGGTTTTCGGTTGGCGGGCAAGTAATCTCAGCGATGATCGCGCTTCGGATCCGTTCACGGTGTGGGAATTCATCTTCGTCACGTTGTTACACATCGGCCTTTTTATCACGATTGGCGTGACACTCATAAGCATGTGGGGCGCACGCATCCTCCGCCGCAGGAGCAGCAATCAGGCGTTTGCATTGGTGTTGGCGTTGTTCGGCGGGGCGCTGGTGTATCAGTTGGTGTTCCGCAATGCGAGCTATGTGCATGATTATTACAAGCTGACATTTTTACCGGCGATGGCGATCACAGCGGCTTTGGCGTGGGTATATGTGCGGCCATCGCGCAAATGGACGCGCCCGGTGTTTGATGGCTTGCTGTTGATTTCGATTATTACGGGTGGGGCGTGGTTGTTTTGGCTGCATACGACCGGCGACCGACCGGCGATTTCCGCCATTGTTGAGGTGATCGACACGGAGACGACGACGGACGACATTATCATCACCAACATGATTGGGCGAGATTTGGTATGGCCGATTGCGTTTTATACGTTTCGTAACATCGAGCAGAATGAGACGTATACGGCGGCATTGGCACGCGCCGAGACGACCGCGCAGCGCGTCGTTTACATATACTGTGCAGGGGCGGAGCAGGGCGTTCTAAGTAAAATTGATGACGAAGCCGCACAGGTTATATCGGCGGATGTCTGTCAGGTTGTGTTTATTGATTAGCGATAAGGATCGTTATGACGATCATGTTGGCGATCGACGGGGACGGGCACAGGTTGCTGTTGCTTTTCGGCATGTTTTTCCGGGTTGAGGACACGATCTAAATCTTCAAGGATGCGGCGCGTACCTTCTACAATGTCATCAAATAAGTTTCGTTTTTCATTTGACACGTCGATTTGCCTTTCTAAAAACGATCTCTTTTCCCACCGTTCTGATGAGAACAAAAAAGCCCCTCACAAATATGTGTAAGGGGCTTGGTTAGTGGACCTAATGAGACTCGAACTCATGACCTCTTCAATGCCATTGAAGCGCTCTCCCAACTGAGCTATAGGCCCATCTGTGATACGCACAGGATTATAGCCCCTGCATATTTAGTTGTCAACCTCTAGAATACAATGAAAACCACTGATAGAGTCAAGTCATTTGGTCTGTTCTAACGGGTATTTTAGGAAATACTTCTCATCTACTTTGATTAATCGTGTGTTTCATCAAAACCTCCTTGCTGGAAACCACCTGTCTTTAGCGGGTGGAGGAAAGCATGGTTGGCGCGTGTAGCTACCACCGTGCATCGGACAAAAGATCGTGCGCGGTGTGCTACCGTACCCCCGCAGGGGTGGGGACTTTGT
>DAOTTT010000205.1:0-1621 GCA_034437635.1 Anaerolineae bacterium
AGCGTGTGGTGACGACACCCGCGCCTGCCGTAAGCTGCGGCGTGATGCGGCTAATGGTGCCGCTTTTGGCCGTACTCGGTAGGGCGATGAACGTCATACCGCCTTCGCTGCGGGATGCACCGCGCACAAAGTCCAACTGACCCCCCGCACCGGAGAAGAACTTCGGCCCCATACTATCCGCGCACACCTGGCCTGTAATATCAACTTGGATGGCGCTATTGATGGAGATCATCTTATTATTCTGCGAGATGACGAACGGATCATTGACGTACTCAGTGGGGTGTAGCTCGAAAATTGGGTTATCATGGATGTAGTCATACAGGGCTTGTGTGCCTAAAACGAAACCAGAGATCACCTTGCCAGGATGGATCGACTTCATGGCGTTGTTAATGACACCCATTTGGATCATTTCCATCACGCCGTCGCTAAATAGCTCGGTGTGAACACCCATGTTCTTGTGCCCGGTGAGTTGACGTAATACGGCATCTGGAATACCGCCGATGCCTAGCTGCAATGTTGCGCTATCGGGGATGAGTTCGGCAATATGCTTGGCAATTTGCCGTTGTTCATCGGTAGCGGGCGGCGCGGGGACTTCCGGCAATTTGTAATCGACTTCGATGAAGTGGTCAACTTGATCGACATGGATAAAGCTATCACCCAAAGTACGCGGCATGTTTGGGTTGACTTCCGCAATGACGATACCCGCACTTTCTGATGCGCTCTTGGTCACGCCGACTTCCACACCATAAGAGCAATATCCATGTTGATCGGGTGGACTCACTTGGATGACGGCGACATCCAGCACTAAACGACCTGTGCGGAAAAGTCGCGGAATTTCCGACAGGAAGACCGGGGTGAATTCGGCGAGACCGTCATTAATGGCTTTGCGGACGTTCGGCGCGATAAACAAGCTGTTAAGGCGGATATGGCCGGCCATATCTTCTGTGATGTAATCGCCAGGGCCAAGGCCGAGCAACTGCGGGACTTCCACATTTTCGATTTCTTCGTAACGGGCGACTAACGCTTCTAGGAACTTTTGCGGTGTCGAGCAGTTACCTGTCATAAACACGCGCTGTCCAGAACGAATTAAACCAGCGGCATCTTCCGCGGAGAGAATGCGCTCTCTCCAGTCCGAACTATTACGCATGCGTGTGTTTTGCGACATCATTATAAACTAAACCCCCTAAGGTTTTATCGTGAATGATTTTAGAACTTACCAGTTAAAACTGATGATTATCAAATAAAATATTGTGGATGATTTGGTTATATGTCCTTGAGTTTATACACCACTCTTGCGTCTGCTGCGTTACCGTCAAGCGGCGTAAACATCTTGTTTGCGATAACAAGTACTCTCCACTGTATCAACTATAAACCGTATAAAGACGATGGTCATCAGACATTCATCGTGACCTGTGCTGATTAATGTCACATTTATGCGAAGTTGAGGGCGTGCAAAACGCCCTCAGGTGATTTTTAGCGGCTCAAGGTGATGATATTAATGTCTAGCACCACACGAATAACTTCATCGTTAAAGCCCATGCTACTGGCTGTGCGGCTTTCTGGTGTCAGGGTGTTGTTGAGTGTCACCTGTGTAGGCAGGCTACCTGTGGGGGGGGGGGGG
>DAOTTT010000206.1:0-5412 GCA_034437635.1 Anaerolineae bacterium
CCGGGGGTATCCACAATCGCCACGCCTTCCGCACCGGTGTTCGGGTGCGACCACACGCGCAGACCGTCGTTTTCCATCTTCGGCTTGAGGTCGGGCGTTTCACTATAACGGATCAACTCGATCACCTCGGTGGTCGGCGTGATGCCCATCGGCAGCACTTCCGTACCGAGCAGCGCATTGACAAAGGTCGATTTCCCGGCGTTAAACTCACCGATGACGACGACCAAAAAGAACATCTCTTGTAAATCGCGGGTGACATCCTCTAGGCGTTTGCGGTCATCCTCGGACGCTTCGCCCATTTCCGCTAATGTCCCGTTGACTTCGCCTAACAGCGTCACCATACTTTCGCGGAGGGCGGCTAGCGGCCCTTCCATCACTTGTACGTTATTCATCATCATCTCCTAACGCCCGAACAGACGCTTCTTGCCCAATTTCGTCAGATCAGTTTCGACCTGTACCATCTCTTGGTCGATATGCTGCAAGGTGTTCATCTGTTCCGTTTGAATTTCAGTCTGCGTCTCGACCAAGCGTGTCAACGGGCCGACGGTATCGCGGCGTAACCGCATCCCATAATCGACCTGTTTATCCGCCGCTTTGCGCAGAGCCAATATATACTCTTGCCCCAGGGCGTTCATGCGGGTCTTGTGTGCCCCGGCCAGCACATAACCAACGATGGGCATCATCAACATGCCTAAAACGGCCAACACAAACAGGCCAATGAAGATCACCGGGTCAAAGTTGGTCAACAGCATGGCGATCACGCCGATGATGATAATCGTCATCCATAAGGCCAGCGCAAAGCGCGTCGTGCGCACGTTGTCATCTAGGCGATCTGTCTCCGTGACACGGGCTTTATTCTCGATTTCTTCAAGCTGTGGGCGCACACTTTGCATAGTAGCGCGATCGTATTTCATCGGCGCACGGATTTCACCGATCACCTTATCGCGGATCACTTCCGGCAAGCTGGTAATCTCGCGGTTGGCGTATTTCACCAGATCATCGGTATCTTGCAGGTCTTTACCTTCCAGGCGCGGGCCGAGTTTGCCGATAATTTCCGGCACTTCGTCAATGGGTTCATAGACTTTATGCCGTTCAAACGCCATCCGCGCATACTTGGGCTTGCTATCGCGGCGGAACAAACTCCCCAGGCCGAGCAAATCCACCAAGCCCACGCGGAATGAGCCTAATGTCCGCGAAAACTGGAAGGTATCGCGCAGGGCGGCCGCGCCACGTTCGCCCGTCTCCGTGAATTTCTTCTCGATCTGGTCGCTGACCTCACGGACGACTTTTTCTTGCTCGCGCTTATAGGCGGCAAGCTGCGCCTCGACATTTTCCGCGATGCCTTGATATTGATCTAAAACGGCTTGGTTCGCACGGACGGCTTCCAGCGCGACTTTATGCACGTTTTGCACGATCTGCAACGGCGTTTGCAGCTTTTGGCGCAGGCGTTGCACGTCGTCAAGTTGTTCGTCAATGTAACGCTCAAAGTTGTTGAGGCCACTGGCCGCCCACGTTTCCGCATTGAGCGTCTCGCCTTCCCATGCGGAAAGCCCGGTCTTAGACGACACCATCCACACTTCCGACTTGACCTTCAGCCGATCTTGGCTTTGTTCCAGCACGTATTGGTGCACTTGTTTGCGCTCGTCTTCACTGAGTAAGTCGGCTTGATTGACGACGATAATCACCTTTTTGCCATATTCGCGCAACTCTTGCATGTAATCTAGGTTACGTTGCGTCATGGCTTGGGTCGCCAGCATCACCAAAATAACAACGTCGCTCCGGTGCAGGAATTTGCGCGTCTTTTGCTCGTGCTTCTGGAAGACCGACTCTAGTCCCGGCGTATCGACAAAGCTCACCTTTTTAAGTAAAGGCGACGGGTTAAACACCGTTGCGACTTCGCCGCCGCTCTCCATATGCTCGGTTTCTTTGCCATAACGCAAGATGCTAATGCGATCTGTCGTCGGCACCGGGCCAACAGCTAAGAGGTCTTTTTCGCCACACAGCGCGTTAATCAAGCTCGACTTGCCGGAGCTAAACGGCCCTACAAAGACCATCAAAAACGGATGATCGGCATGGAACAGCGCATCACGCACCTGGGATACCCGGTCATCGGGCAAAGCGTCGATCTTGGGCAGCAACTTCAACAAGTCGTTAATCAACTCATATTCCCGCCGCCGGATCGCCTCATATGCACTGAGCAACCGCGTCTCGTCTTTTTGTTCTTTTAATTGGGTGTCGTCTGTCAATTTCCGCTCACTTCCTTCGTCTCGTCACACCATCAATCATTATACAGGCTATGATAGCATAGGGGCACACCATAATCCGATGCGCCCCCTTTGTATACGCTATACACTGTCAAGTCGTTGCCGTTAAACGAACGATTTCGCCTTGCTCAACGCAGCGTCAAAGTCCACTTCATCCCCGATCACCGGCACATACTCCACATGCTGAATAACGTTGTTTTTATCCACCACAAAAACCGCCCGTTGGCACACGCGCCAATCCAAATCATGCACGCCATAATCATCAGCGAACTCCATATTACGGTAGGTGGTCAGCGTCTCGGTGTTCTCTATGCCTTCGTTGCCACAATACCGCTTGAGCGCAAACGGCATATCCGCGCTGACGGTCAAGACGGCGATGTCATCGCCCAATGCTGCCGCCTCTTTGTTAAAGCGGACGGTCTGCGCAGCGCAAACTCCGGTGTCAATCGACGGGATTACACTTAAGACCTTCACCTTGCCGTCATAATCGCCCAAACGGCGTTCTGACAGATCGTTGGCGATCAACACAAAGTCAGGCGCAGGCGCACCAACTTCTAACATATCATGCTGTACCGTGTGTTCATTAGGCCCGACCATCATACCCGGACGATTTGCCATGTGCGTTTTCCTCCTAGTTGCAGTTTTAATGCCGTTATTATAGCCACGCCATATAATTACCGCATTAGAAGCTCAACTTTGCAATTCCCGCAATTCGTACACATCCACCATGCCAATGCCTTTAAGTTCCACAGATTCAAGCTGTTGGGTCGTCGCTCGGTTGTGCACCGTGTCCCGTGTCACCGCGTCGATCAACACTTGGCCGCCGGATGCGACCCCACACAACCGCGCCCCCATATTCATCACCGGCCCCATCGCCGTAAAGTCGGTGCGCACCGGGGACCCCATCTCCCCGGCGATTGCTTCCCCGGTGCTGATGCCAATGCCGACGGGGGGCAGCTCAATATCCTTTGCGGCGAGATCGGCACGGAGTTTAGCATGTGCTTGGCGCATTTCCAGCGCACATTGCACCGCCTTCAGCGCGTGATCTTGCATGGCGACTGGTGCACCAAACAAAGCGATTACCTCATCCCCGACGAACTTATCCAATGTGCCGCCGTATTTAAAAATGATGTCCGTCAAAACGGTCAAATGCTGGTTGAGCGTACTTACCAGAGGCTCCGGCGCGGTTCGCGCAGCCCATTCCGTACTGCCGCGCAAATCGGCAAAGACCGACGTAATAAACACCCGCTCCCCGGCAAGAATGCCGCCATCGGCGTTATCCAACAGCAAATCAATAATCTTAGGATCGACAGAACGGCTTAAAACCTGGCGCATCCGTCGCCGTGCTAATCGCTCAAAGACGGCGGTATCAACTTGGCTGGTAATCGCCTGGAGCATCCGGCGGTCTTCCGACGAGAACCCACCAGAACGCACACTGTTCACCGCGCCGAACACGCCGATGATGCTCTCATTTAACGTAAGAGGGATCGCCACAATGGAGCGCACCTCATCGTTGACGTGATGCTTATAAACGGGCATGGCGAGTTCCAGGGTTTCGCGGGTCACATCATGGATGGTGTCTAAATAAATATCAATGGCGATAGCGCCCGTTGTGGCGCGTAGCTCTAGCTTGCGCTCGGCATCTTCGCTAAACAGCATCAAATAACCCATCTCGGAGTCAATGGCCCGGCAAAGCTCGTTAAGCACGGCTTGCAACATGCTATCTAAATCGTCTTCACTGTCTCGGATCTGGTCGATGCGGTAGATTGTCTCTAGCTCGCGGTTGCGTTGCCGTAAGCGCATAATCAAGCGGCTATGCGCTACAGCGGAGTCCATCTGCGTTATCATCGCTTGGAAGAGGTCGCTTTCCGACCGGGTGAATATCCGTTGTCGCCCGATGACGACTTCGCCCAGGCGTTGGTCAGCCACCACCAACGGCGCAGCGATCAAGGTCAAGTGCGCCATTAACGGCGGCGCGGTGATTGTGCGGATGCGCGTGACCCCCGCCGCTAATGAACGCATTGCCCGTAGCGCATCGGTAGAGACATCGCTTTTATCCAAAATGCCGCGCAAAATCGCCTCTTTGGAGTCATCCCCGCGCAGCAAAATTAAAATCAGATCGGCCTTAAAGTAATCGTTGAGCAAGGTCGTAAACGCATTGATGAGCGCGTTTTCGTCGCTGTTTTCATCACGCAGATGGTCAATACGATAAATTGCCTCAAGCTGACGGGTACGCTCAAGTAATTGGCTCGCCCGTCGTGCTTGGATCACGGCGGAGTCAATTTGACTTTCCGCCACCGTCAGCAAATCATGTTCGGATTGCGTAAAGGGGCGCACCGTCCGCGCCAAGATCACCCCACCAAGCGGCACATTATCTAACGTAATTTGTAAGCCGAGCGTATACGGCCAACGCTCCGTCATTAACCCCGTCGGTGTGCTTAATTGGGTGGCTTGCTTGCACAGGGCAACCGCTAATTGGCTGCCCATGCCACTCTGCGCGATAAACTCCACGTCATCGCCGCTATCGGTCAAAATCAGCAACGCGCAGGCATCCGCCTCAAAAGTCGTGCGCATATTCTGCACCATCGCTTGGAACATGGCGTGCGCTTCGGCATGTGCATCGCGTGCGCTATCCAAAGCCAAGACCAAATTTAATTGACGCTCTTTTTGTGCTGGTGCATCCGGCATAGGCATAAGGCACCTCTCCTTTTATATTTCGCTCATAATTATTGTATACAAAAGCGCACAAGCCGCAATTGCGTTATCATTTGGTTAGTTTAAGTCTTCCAAACAAAGGATCATTGCTGATGGCACGTTTGCACCTGTTTGAAGTCCACGAAATGCCCTGGTGCCCTGGCTGGCTGCGGGATAGCACCACTGGCATTATTCAGTTTGTGTCCAATGTCCTCCCGGCTTATAACAGCATCATCCCGAACTTGATCGATGCGCTTAAAACCAGTGATAGCGATCATATTGTTGATCTATGCGCGGGATCAGGTGGCCCCTGGCGGCGCATCATTCATCCACTGGAGACACAAGCGAATTTAACAAAAGTCATCCTGACCGATTTATACCCTAATGTGCAAGCCTTTGCAGATTTGCGCAAAAACGAAGGGGACACCTTCACCCCACACAGCGAACCCGTAGA
>DAOTTT010000207.1:0-11963 GCA_034437635.1 Anaerolineae bacterium
GGGATCGCGTTCTCCTTTAGGGCGGCCTAAGTGAGACATCAAGACGATGTTGCGTGGTTTTTGATCCAGAATGTGCTTGAGTGTCGGTATAGCGGCACGAATGCGCGTATCATCGGTGATTTTATCACCATCAAGTGGCACATTAAAATCAACCCGGATGAGCACACGCTTACCGGTGAAGTTGAAGTCTTTTACAGTCATTTTGTTCATTGCAAAGGATTTCCTTCAGTTAGCTTATGAAGTTGTTCACTTATGTAATTAAAAACAGGCGAGGTCAACAATGCCAACCCCGCCTATGGTAGCCGAAATTAACAAGCGTGTTTACAACTTGTCACCCATGAGTTTAACGAGGTCTGCGCAACGGCTGGCATAGCCCCACTCGTTGTCATACCAGGTGATGATCTTCACCATATTGCCATCGACCGCGCAGGATTGCACGTCGATGATGCTAGAGTAGGGGTTGCCGATGTAGTCGCTAGAAACCAACGGCTCGTGGGAAACATCCAAAACGCCTTTCATCGGGCCAGCGGCAGCTTCCTCGAATGCGGCGATAATTTCTTCTTTGCTGGCTGGTGCATTTTCCACCGTGGCAACGAAGTCAACCAGTGAACCTGTAGGGGTCGGTACACGAACAGCCATCCCATCAAACTTACCCTTAAGTTCTGGGATAACCAGCGCGACCGCTTTAGCTGCGCCAGTCGTCGTGGGGATAATGTTGAGTGCAGCAGCACGCGCACGACGCAGATCACTATGCGGCAGGTCGAGGATACGTTGATCCGCAGTATAGCTGTGGATGGTCGTCATGAAGCCGTGTTCAATCTTGTACTTGTCGTTGATGACCTTTGCCGCCGGAGCAAGGCAGTTTGTGGTACAAGACGCATTAGATACGATATGATGATTTGCTGGATCATATTGATCTTCGTTAACACCCAGTACGACCGTTAGGTCTTCGCCCTTAGCCGGGGCAGAGATCACAACCTTCTTAGCGCCAGCTTGCAGATGCTTGGATGTTCCGTCACGATCACGGAAGACACCCGTACTTTCGATCACAATATCCACGCCCAGGTCGCCCCAGGGGAGATTAGCGGGGTCACGCTCGGAGAGCGCCTTGATCTCGTCGCCATCAACGATCAGCGAGCCATCTTTAACTTCGACGGTACCTTCGTACTTGCCATGAACGGAGTCATAGCGGAAGAGATGTGCCATCGTATCGAGATCACCCAAGTCATTGAATGCCACAATATCGACATCGTTGGGGTAGTATTTACGCAGTGTTTTCAGTACCTGACGACCGATGCGCCCAAAACCATTGATACCTACTTTAATTGCCATTTAGCATTTGTCCTTTCGATTTATACAATCTAAGTATTAAGCAAAACAGGCTCGTTATTTATGGTGCCTGTCTTCTCGCTATCCAATATCGCCCACAATGCTTGTGTGAGCTTTTGCGGATCATGCCGCCAGGGGCGGGCGTTATCCGTCAGATCTGTATACACGATTGTATATCGCTGTTTTAGATCATGACCATCTGGCACAGACATCACATAATGTGTCTGTGCATTGGCTGTCGGTGTTGCATTATTTGCCAAAATCGTATTAAGCACACCGCGCCCCAGCGTATTCTCTATAACGGCTACGTGATCCGCCACATTAAAGCCGTCGGTTTCTCCCGGTTGTGTAGCCACATTGCACACATAGATTTTCTGTGCTGATGACTCACGCAGGGCTTGGGCAATGCCATTCACCAACAAATTTGGCATGATGCTAGTAAATAGACTCCCTGGCCCGATTATAATTATATCAGCCTGTGCGATTGCCTCAACACTTTCTTCATAGGCTGGTATATCTGGTGGTAAAAGTTGCATATCTTCGATCCTGCCGCGCAAATCAGCAATTTTTGATTCGCCTTTTATACGGACAGTATTTGTTTTGCCTGGCAATCTCACATTGGCTACAAGATTGACATCTTGCAAAGTCGATGGCAGTACACGTCCTTGGATATTCAAAACCCGCTCGATTTCTGGCAGGGCATTCTCCAGACCGCCACTAACACCAGCCATTGCCGCAATAAACAGATTGCCGAATGAATGACCGCCAAGGTCACCAACACCAAAACGATATTGAAACAACTGGGTCATCAAGCTCTCGTCATCGGCCAACGCCACGATATTATTCCGAATATCACCCGGTGGCAATACACCTAAATCACGTCGTAATCGCCCAGAACTACCGCCATCATCCGCTACAGTAACTACTGCCGTAATGTTGCTCGTATAGGCTTTTAGCCCACGTAAAACAGAAGGCAATCCTGTTCCACCCCCAATGACAACAACCCGTGATCCTTTATGTCGGCGACTATGTGCATAAACCACATCAATCAGTCTTCCTTGCTGGCGAAAGCGATAGGGCGCTAGTAAGTTTTGCGTTAACTTTAGCAGGGCCAACGATGCAATCGTGATACTGGCTATGCCACCCAGTATGATTTGTAGCCAACTGATGTTGTCATATGGTAAAGAAAGTGTTTCTTTTGATTTAAGTAGTGCAAATGATAGACACAATGTAAGCATCCCAATGCCAAGTAAGAGTAAGAGGATCCAGCGCTTTATGTTGATACCTATTGTCAACCATTTCAGCATTTACACAGTGCCACGCTTATCGAATAAACCATTGTCTGGGATTGCCTAGCGTACCGACAATCATGGCTGTGCCTATTAAGGTTAATAGGCCAACTGTTATCGCTGCATCAAACCAGAAGCGCTCTGGGAAGAGTCGAATTAACGTATCAGAATAAGCAAAGCGCCATGTTCCACTAGCGAAAAACAGATCATGAAATGCTGTGAAGAACAAATCCCAAGCCAAGATGCTTAACAATACGATAGCGATAATCAGCATAATCGTCAACACAGCACCTTGTAATAAGCCTTGCTTGATGGCTTGACGCAACCCTTTGCGCCGCCAAGCGAATACCCCCCCGAAACTAGATACCACAATCATTATAATCAGCAAGAGATAGGCGTTACGAGTGACGATCTTCACGTCTTCCATATGCCTAAGTTCACGCTGGTTGAACATTTGTCGTCCATTAGGAAAGGTCATCTCGCCTAAATAGCTAATGTCAGCATCGTTAAAGAGGTAATTCAACACACGCGGCGCATATGTCATGCGGTCTTCTGTCGTGAACCCATAAGAATCTTCAGGAAAATCAAAGCGATAATACTCAAAGCGTAAAAATATCGGAGACATCACAAACCAAACACTGATTAGTACCAGTAAGATCGGCACCGCTAACATATAACAACCGCGTATTACGGTCATCATCAGCGTATTTCCTCAAGATCACCATACAATAAGAAATTTAAGACAAGTGAGTCCACCAAAGTTTCTACCGGCGCACGATCATCTGTAAATAGGATATCGCTCTGTTCAACTGGTACCAAACGTTCAACAGATGTTGTCATAATCTGGCGTAAAGCGTCAGGTGCGTTTGCTGGCAAGCTGGCTAAATTCGCCGCGAGATTACTAAGTTCTGTCGGTTGCATGGACGCGACCAAAATCGTGTTGAAAGCACGCGGCACATCAATCGCATGAATAGATGGGTAGACATAAGACAGCGTATTCGCTAGCGCGTCAACCAAGCGACGGTCTGTATTTGTACGACCTACATTGATCGCCACTACGCCATTAGGCGCAAGATGATCACGGACTTCCTGAAAGAATTCTACTGTTGTCATATGCCAGGGGATATAAGGCGGTCTGTACGCATCAATGATGATGACGGTGTATGTGTCATCAAGTTGATTGAGCACATAGCGGCCATCCTGCACATAGACATCTAAGTTAGGCATTTCTTCGCTGTTCATGTCAAAGAAAAGTGCCCCTGCTTCTACAATGCCGGGGTCAATTTCAACACCATCAATATGTATATCATTATAAACAGCAAAATGCTGACGTGGTATAGTGCCTGTTGCTAAACCAATGACAAGGACGCGCTCAACATCATCAGGCGAAAATGGCGGGGCGTTAAAGTAGGGGGCGCTCAGGAATATTTCCCATGTGCCGCCGAAAAAAATCTCTTCTGGATGATAACGACTGTGTACACCTTGCCCTTCGTTGAGCAAAAGATCACGATAGCCTTCCGTTGTCTCGATTACCTGAATGTAATTATAAGCACTTTCGTCATCATATAACACGGTTGCGCCATCAGTAGGTGGGCGTAGATAGCCGTTTAAAGCCCATACAGCCATGCCAGCTATGATAACGGGCATCCATGACCATTTTAGCGCCTGCTTTGGGCTTTCGTACAACCACAGCCCCACAAAGCCAGCGCCATATAGCATACTCGAGAAAATTAGAAACGTGCGCGTTGTCCCCATTTCAGGAATTAAAAACAAAACAGGTAAAAACGTCCCTACAAGGCTTCCTAACGTACTAATCGCGTAAATTTGACCAGAGACACGGCCAGCATCCTTTGCATCGTGTATGGCTAAGCGAATAGCAAACGGGGACACACACCCCATGAGTGTGACCGGAACAGAGAACAACACAATGACCGAGACAAAAGACCCTAAGGCTAAGGCCGCCTCCGCGCCGACGACGGCTTGTGCCGCAGCCTGTAAGATAGGCCGTGCTACTAACGGGATCAAGGCGCTCAAAAACGCCGCCCAGATCATAATCTGGAACATCGTCTTAAAGTATGGAGAGCGATCCGCCCAGCGCCCACCAACAAAGTAGCCAATGGTTAAGTACAGCAACATCAAGCCGATGACATTAGCCCAAACTAGATTGCTGGTACCAAAGACATTGCCTAGTAAGCGGGATGCTGAAAGCTCGACAGCAAGGGTCGTCATGCCGCTGATGAACACCGCGATGTAGAGATAAACAGTCTGCTTCATACAATCACACGCTTTGCTAAAACAGCCGGAATGTCATCGCCACGCTGCACCTTAATTGTCGGGATCTTGGCTAGGCGTAGCAGACCTAACATTTCTTCTGTGTTGCCGGATACATGATTAAATGATGACCCATCGATAAACACACACACAGGACGAATACCACGCCGCATCAAGATTTGTGCTTCCGTTGCCCATTGTTTATCCAACGAGGACGTGACGACAACTAAGGTTGTCCCGCGTGTAAAGTAGGGCGTTTCCAATGTGAGCATTTGACCAAGCGTATATGGTGATAAGCTCCGGGCGACCGCCAATGTTTCCAAGATGCGCGTGAGTTGCCGGTTACCGCGTTCTGGCTGGTGTACTTCACGGTTAGGTGTATAAGCAGCAAACCCTAACGCCCGTTCTAGATTAATAAAGTAACGCGCTAAAGATGCGGTCACGACGGCGACATATTCTTCTGTCGAAGGCGGGATGTCGCCTGACGCATCAATGATAGGACCATCTCCATTTAGGCGTTTGATAGAATTTGATTCGGTAAGAGAGTTAGTAGAGAAATCAGCAAACAGCCAAATATCAACCAAGGGGTCGATCTCAAATTCTTTGACGATCAACCGGTCTTTACGGGCAGAGCTACGCCAATGGATGCGGTTAAAGCTGTCGCCAGGGACATAATCTCGTACACCGGATGCATTAGTTGTAACGTAATGAGACCGTCGCCGTTGTGCTTCCCCCCCGGATAACGCACCCATCGGTAAGTCAAGTGTGTTTACACTGACGATGCGCGGATAAACGACAATGCGTGATGTGGCGCTAAGATGTCGTTTGATCACAAAAAAGCCAAATGGGTCACCACTGGTAACGGTCATTGGCCCCAAGCGAAACTCACCACGTACAGCGCAGCGTGTTTTTACCGACCAATGATGTTGTGCATTGATGCCTAGCGCTGGCACAACATAACTCGCTTTATGTTCAGGCAATGTTGATTCATCCTCAATTTCTAGCCAGAGCTTAGGCAACCATGCTCGGTTACGCACACTGAAGTTTTCCTCAAAGCTGCGTCCTACCTGTGCGCGGCGTGATCGTGTGCGGCGTGCTATGCTGACCCAACTCACAGACAACCATGCCCACAACACAGAGATCAGCATAATACCAATCAGCATATAGCTCAGATTGAAGAAAAATGCTCGCCCTGTGAGAAGCCCTGTCACCAAACTGAGGCTGATGAACAGATAAATGGCGTTTCGTCGATTTTGCATAATTTATCGTGTACTGGCTCCTGGTACCGGCACCGCATTGATGACATCACGAATGATCGTCTGCGATGACACACGATTAACACGCGCTTCTGGCCCGACAATGATACGATGGGCCAGTGTAACCTCTGCTAACGCCTTGACATCGTCAGGAATAACATAGTCGCGCCCATCCATAGCGGCGCGTGTCTGTGCTGTGCGGAAAAGCGCGATAGAACCACGCGGGCTACTCCCTAGATACACATCGGGATGTTCGCGTGTTGCAGTCACAAGTTGCACGATATAACGCATGACTTCTTCCGCAACATAGATTTCTCTCACGGCGACCTGCGCCTGTACGAGCTCATCCACTGTGATGACGCGATCCATTGATTGGATAGGATGTTTATATTGCTGTGCGGAGAGCACAGTTAATTCTTCTGCCGGGCTTGGGTACCCTAATTGAATACGGAGCAGGAAGCGGTCAAGCTGTGCCTCTGGCAAGGGGAAGGTGCCTTCATACTCAATTGGGTTCTGTGTCGCTAGGATGAGAAACGGTTGCTCCATATTGTAAGTAATGCCATCAACCGTGATTTGACGTTCTTCCATGGCTTCGAGTAACGCAGCCTGTGTTTTCGGCGTGGCACGATTAATTTCATCAGCCAAAACAATCTGCGCCATAATTGGGCCAGGGCGGAACTCAAATTCACGCGTTTTCTGGTTAAACATCGAAACACCCGTGATATCGGAGGGAAGCATATCCGGCGTAAACTGGATACGGCTAAAATCTGCACCGATAGACCGCGATAATGCTTTGGCCATCATCGTTTTACCCACACCGGGGATGTCTTCGATCAAGATATGCCCCTGGGAGATCAGCCCAAGCACCGTTAGACGGACTTCATTTCTTTTGCCTAAGATAACTTGGTTAACACTCTGCACAATACGCTCGGCAACGCTTTGTACGATATTATTCGCTTGTACTTCTGGTGTGCGGCGAGTTTGTTCAGCCATAACGCTCTCTTACTGATATTGACAATATACTTTGAGTATCTAATATTCTGTGAATGTTGGGAAGGGATACGTCATTACGATTCACCTACGTTCAGTCACTTGCTGATCGACGGAGGTTTAGTATAATAAATGACGATGGACTATAAATCGACTTTCAACACTTTTCAGTATAGATATTGGTTATACTGATGATAATGCTGTAAATACTTCGCCCGTTTATCGGGATCTTTCGAGAGGAGACGAGATATGGCTAGATCGCGGACAGAATTAATGGTTGATCGTCTACGCGATTTACAAGCAACAACCCCTGAGATTGAAGCCTCGGCAGTCGTGAGTGTGGATGGTCTCATCATGGCATCATCACTACCTGCTGGTGTCGAGGAAGATCGTGTGTCTGCGATGTCGGCAGCCATGCTGTCCCTGGGCGAGCGTATTGCGAGTGAACTCGGTCGTGGTATGCTAGACCAAGTTTATGTGAAGGGTAAGGGTGGCTATGTCATCTTAATGTCGATCGGTGAAGAGGCCGTGTTGACGACCCTTGTCCGTGAAGGCGCTAAACTCGGTTTGATCTTCTTGGATATGCGGCGCACAGCGGATGATCTCGAAAAGCTAGTTTAGCTTTTTTACCTATCGATCGTCTTCTTTAAACTCATGACATAGATTGCAATAATCGGCGGGGAAATCCCGCCGAGATTTTTGTTATTAATTTGGGGGTTGTATGAAAAAGCCGAAGTACATTTTCTGTACTGGTGGTGTGGTTAGTTCTGTGGGTAAGGGTGTAACAGCGGCTGCGATAGGGCGCTTGCTCAAAGCTCGTGGGCTTAAAGTTGCTATTCAAAAACTTGATCCATATCTCAATGTTGACCCAGGCACCATGAGTCCTTATCAACATGGCGAGGTGTTCGTTACCGCAGATGGCGCGGAAACGGACCTCGACTTAGGCCACTATGAACGCTTTACCGATGAAAATTTAAACCGGAACTGTAATGTTACCGCCGGACAAGTGTACGGTCATGTCATTGATAAAGAACGACGTGGCGATTACCTTGGTGGGACAATTCAAGTGATCCCACATATCACCAACGAGATTAAACGGCGTATTATGATGGTCGGCCAAGATAATGATGCTGATGTGATTATTGTTGAAGTCGGTGGTACTGTTGGCGATATTGAAAGTTTGCCATTTTTGGAGGCAATTCGGCAGATGCGGATGAGCTTAGGCCGCAGCCAGACATTATATGTTCATGTCACATTTTTACCTTATATCGGCGCAACAGGTGAACTCAAGACAAAACCCACACAACACAGTGTGCGCGAATTACGGAGCATTGGTATACAACCGCACGTTATCATTGCGCGTACAGACCATAGCGTAAGCGAAGAAGTGATCCAAAAAATTGCGCTTTTCTGTGATGTCGATGAAGATGCTGTTATTCCGCTGGAGACAACGGATCTTCTGTACGATGTACCCTTAGTCTTAGAGGATGCCGGTTTAGGGAATTATCTTGTTAAGCAGTTCAAACTTGATGACACACCAGAACCAGATCTTGAATCCTGGCGTAAGATGGTCAAGCAAATGCGCTCTGCAAAGCAACTTGTACGCATTGGCATTGTCGGGAAATATGTAGAATTACATGATGCCTACATGAGCGTTAAAGAGGCTATATCTCATGCGGCTAGCAGCCTAGATTATGACCTTGAGTTATTCTGGATCCATTCCAGTGACTTTGAGAAATATGATGCGCAATCGTTGCTAGAAAACCTAGACGGGATTGTTGTACCTGGGGGTTTTGGATATCGTGGTGTAGAAGGCAAAATCCGCGCAGCACAATTTGCTCGTGAGACAAAATTGCCTTACTTAGGGCTTTGCCTGGGGATGCAGGTCATGTCAATTGAGTTTGCGCGTAATGTGGTCGGCCTGGAAAATGCCAACAGTTCCGAGTTTGAAATGCCTTCAAAGCATAATATTATTGACCTCATGCCAGATCAAAGAGGTATCACTGATCTCGGCGGCACAATGCGCTTAGGCGCTTACCCATGTGAGCTTGAGCCTGACACATTGGCAGCACAAGCTTATAATCATCACCTGGTGCACGAACGTCATCGCCACCGCTTTGAGTTTAACAATGCATACCGCCAGACATTTGAAGAACATGGCGCTGTATTCAGTGGACTCAGCCCAGATAAACGCCTTGTGGAAATTGTCGAGTTTAAAGAGCATCCCTTTATGCTCGGTTGTCAATTCCACCCAGAATTCTTGAGCCGCCCTAATGCGCCTCATCCGTTATTTGCAGCATTCGTACAGGCTGCGATCCAAACGCATACTGTGAAATTAGAAGATAATAATGTAAAGGCATAATCATCATGAGTTTGGCAGACTATATTCGTGCCATACCGAAAGCAGATTTGCTTATTTCGTTAGAAGGCAGCGTGCAACAAGAGACATGGTTGCTCATCGGAGATCAAAACGATGTCGCATTAGAGCGCAAAAAATACAAGCAAGCGATGCGGCTATTAGACAAATCAGAACCCAATCGCATAAAAGATCTCATCGCAGCATTAAGCGAGTGGGTGCGCTATCCAGAGGATTTGTCGCGCATTGCCTATGATGTAGGCCTACAACTGGCTAAGGACAATGTGCGCTATGCGGAAGTATGCGTTGACACAGGTTTATTTTCTGCAAGTAGCATGTCGCTCGACAACATTATGGATGCACTCAACGATGGCAGTGACCGCGTGAGGCGTGGCTGGAATGTTGAGATCAAATGGATTCTCGTTGTCCCGCGTGAAGAACCGCGTCGGGCAGATGAAACTGTGCGCAGTGCTGCCAGCGCAACGGGACGCAAAAATAATATTATTGGCTTCGGTCTCATCGGTCAAGAAGATGCGCAACCAATCGGCCAATTTGAGCGGGCTTTCCAGACCGCAAAAAAGAAAGATGTCTTCACATTTGTGCGAGTAGGTGATGTTCTTCGCGGTGATGGTATCCTAACAGTGCTTGACCACCTAGAGCCAGATCGTCTCGTTGACGTATTGGGTTTACAGCAAGATGACACACTCATTAAGCGGTTGATTGAAGAGCAAATGCCCATCATCCTGACCCCATCGCGCACAAAACATCTTAAGTTGCTCAAGAGTAGCGAAACATTATCGGCTCGGGTATTGATCGATGATGGTTTACTCGTATCAATCAGCGCTGATATGCTTACATATTATGGAAAAACGCTGTCCGATATTCTTATTGCACTAGCGGAAGAAGAAGGCTTTACACATCAAGATATTGAAGAGTTAATACTCAATACCTTGCGCTATAGTCTGTTAGAAGATGCTGCACGCGATGTACTTATTGCAGAGTTTGAACAACAGTTTGAAGTACTGCGGGAAGAACATCTGGAATTATCCTAACCAGAGGATTGCCGGGAGTAGCGATTGCCGCTCCCGGCGCTGTCTTTATTCTACAGGTGTTACCGAGATAATCTGCCCGGTATCCGTTTGTGTCGATTTTGGCATCGTGATCTTCAAGATATCGGCTTTATACGTAGCAGCGATCTTACTAAGCTCTACCTTACGGGCAATGCGGACTGTCCGCTTGAACTCTCCATAGAAAATTTCACGCTGAATATAGCTAGCTTCAAGAATTTCATCTTTTGGCTTCGTGATGCCCTGTAATATCAGCGTATCATCTTCCATGCTGACGGTTAGCTCAGACATATCTAAGCCTAGCATTGGCTCCGTGACGACATAGACATTATCGTCATCTTCGTAAATGTCCACTAGCGGAAATTTGCCTTTGCTGGTTGTAAGGTTAGACAAGCTCTGCGATAAATTATCACGCAAATTGGCAATTTCTTTTAGCGGGTCAAATTTTGGGTCACTCATGGTGTCTCCTTTTTAAAGTCTACAAAACGATAGCCAACGCCACGCTCTGTCAGAATATATTTGGGGTTTGATGGATTCTCTTCGATCTTTTCGCGCAAGTAATTGACGTATAAACGCACATAATGCGCCTCATCACGATACTCATAGCCCCAAACTTTGGCCAACAATTGATCGTGGGGTACTGTCCAGCCGACATTCTCAATTAGATGATAGAGCAAACGATACTCCGTTGGTCGCAATTTGACGTGCTCACCATCAACGATAACTTCACGACGATTAAAATCAACCTGAAGACGATCATCTATGCGCAATGTCGCTTGGTCGGGCGATGATGGTGAAGAAACACGGCGCAAGACGGCTTTAATCCGACTAGATAATTCTCTAGGGCCAAATGGTTTGGTCACATAGTCATCCGCACCGAGTTCCAACCCATATACTTTATCGTTTTCTTCGCCTTTAGCGGTCAGCATAATAACAGGAATATTGGAGAACTCGCGGAGCATACGTAGCGTCTCGAAACCGTCAAGCTCTGGCATCATGATGTCTAACAAGACAACATCAGGCAATTTTGTGCGGATGGCTTCGAGCGCTTCCACACCATTATGTGCTTCGATAACTTGATAGCCTTCTAGCTCTAAATTCATGCGGATAAATCCAATCATCCGCAGTTCGTCATCAACGACGAGTACACGCTTATGATCTTTTGCGTTCGTATTTTTGATCTTGTTATCCATAGAATTTTCTTAGTCTGTACGGAATGGCATCGGGAATTCAACTTCATCATCCGGGCTTGGGAGCACTTGAATAAAGTTGATACGGTGAATGGGAAAGATTACAGTTGTTACGCCATCATCAAATTGTGTCAGCTCTTTATCTGATCTTTCGCGAGGGTTTCTGCCGATGATAGTTAAATCTGTTGGAGATGGCATTTCATCTACATCAACCT
>DAOTTT010000208.1:0-19750 GCA_034437635.1 Anaerolineae bacterium
CACCGCCACTGTACCCATCTACACAAATCAGACGGTTACAGCTACCAGAAAGGAGAAGCGGCTTCCTCCACCCGCTAAAGCAGGTGGTTTCCGCCGCATAAGAACGATGAAAGTTATTTCTTTGCTCAACGAAAAAGGTGGGGTCGGCAAAACCACACTAGCCATGCACTTAGCGGCGGGACTTGCTGTGCGTGGCCACCGCACACTACTCATCGACGCGGATGCTCAAGCAAACGCGACTGCGGGCTTGGGACTGCGTGAAGAACCCGGATTTTATGATCTCCTTGTGCGCGATGCCGCATGGAATGAAGTTCTGCGCATATTGCCGAAGGAAATCTACGAGCCGCCGGATACCCCAGCCAAGGGACTCTTGGCGCTTTTACCTGGCAATGGCGAAACGCAACTTATCGCCCAAAAGATTGACGATGCGTATGCCATCCATGACCGCCTGACGGAATTAGAGAACAACATTGATGTCGTTATTTTTGATACATCACCTACCCCATCACTCCTGCATGGTGCAATCTACCTAGCCACTGACGCTATTGTGTACCCAACACTATGCGAGACGTTTAGCTTGCAAGGTCTCCTCAAGACCATGAAGCATCATGAAGGCTTTGCTCAAAGCAGACAAAAACAAACGGGCCGTGTCATTCATACGCTTGGCATTGTCCCCACAATGTACCGCTCCAAAACCGTTGAGCACAGCGAGAATCTCAACGAATTGCGTAAGCGCTTCGGCAATAAAGTATGGGATCCGTTGCCACTGCGCATCACTTGGAGCGAAGCCAGCACCATGCGCCGCCCGGTATTCAGCGTAGCACCGCACACTGCTGCTGCTCATGATGCTTGGCGCATCATCGACCGAGCAATAACGGAGATGGCTCATGTCTAAGCGTGACCAAAGACGTAAACAAGGTAGCTCCTGGTTGGATGATGCCAACGAGTCAACATCGCTCGAAGATGTAACCGCACAAGGCTACGGCCTCAACGCCTTTGATGACATTGGCAAGCAAGAGCGCATCGTCGCTAAAGGCACTAATATTTTTTCGATCTATCCAGACAATGCCCAACCCCGGCGCATCATTCCATCCGTCATTCGATCAACGTGGAATGGCAAACCGGAAAATTTGCGCGAAATGTTCAACGTGTGGTGGGGCGAGACACAGCGCGAACGTGGGCAACGCAAAGGCCAAGTCGAAGCCCCCTTTGATCTCGGCGCACACTTAGAAGGCGGCGCTACAGAACGCAGTGAAGGCGACGACCACCATTATAGCATGGGGCCATTGGAAAGCGCCTTCATGAAGCTCATAAACCTTGCGGCAAGCATCCGTCGTGATGGCCTGACCAACCCGGTCACCATCGCCAGTATGGGCAATCGAGAATATCAACTAGAGACTGGTGAAAGACGCTGGCTTGCCTATCATTTACTCTACGCTTGGTTTGATGGCAACGACGGCAAACCCGATGAACGCGGCAAATGGGAAGAGATCCCTGCTCGCAAGGTCAACCAGATTGATGTATGGCGACAAGCCACCGAGAACAATGCCCGTGACGACCTCAATGCCATCGGCAAAGCACGACAGTACGCTGTACTCATGATGGATTTACACGGTGGCACAAGCAACTTCAAGCCAATCAACACGTTCGCCAATGAGCGCGAATATTATGCGCAAGCCGCCGACTTAAACACACCACGCGGCCAACGCGAAACCCTACTCAATGCACTTGGTGTCAGTAGTCCATCCGTCATGACACGCTTGCGCTATCTCCTCCGTTTGCCTGATGAAATTTGGCAAGGTGGCGACGACACCAGCGCACCAGAAGATGTGCTTTACAAGCTCTCCATGACAGCCCAAAAAAACTCAACACAGGCAATCAAAGCATGGCAAATTTATGTTCTGAATCAGAACGAAGACGGATCAACAACTGTCACACCGCCGACCAATGTTAAGCCTGTAGAGGTCGGCAGCAAAGCCTACTTCAGCCGCCTTGTCAAGCATATCAATAAGGCACATCCTAGCAATTACGAAGCGAATGCACGCGCCCTAGAATCACTGCGTGAATTGCGCGATTGGATCGAACAGGAAGAAGAACGCATCAGCCGCTTCACAGAGTGATAATGACTCATGAGTAATTTTGCGCCACACTTTGCTTTCAAGCTCCCCCTGCCCTACCGCTACTACCCTGTGTCATCAGATAGCATTTCTTCCCTCAACATCACATGACATGGGGTAGGGCAGTCCAAATGGATTACTCTTGTGTTTACTTATCATTTTTTACTCATAACAACTTATCACCCCATAACGTTCTGATTCAGAACAGACAAAAACTCTTTAGATTGCGTCGATTCTGAACGCAACCATGTCAAGATAAATCCGGCAGGGTTGCGAACACCTTTGCGCGAGAGCAGAACCTTCAAGCCTTTGCGCACAAGATGATCACCATATTTTTCAACAACCTGATGCGCCTTCTGACGAGTCATCGCATGATCACGGTTGAGCTTGCGCAGCGTCTTATGGAGCAAATCCACACAGCCATAATCAACCACATGATCGGACGGCATTTGCATTGATTTGGCTTGCGGTGCAGGTGGCACATTTTGGAGCCGTAAGTCGGGTTCTTTCAATGGGGGGGATAGTGTTGATTGTGGCGGAATAAGCCGGGTTTGCTGCGCTTTATAATCAACAGACCAAGGTGCTTGAAGCTCCTGATTTGACGCTAACTTAGCAACCTCGGATTGCACCTGAGCAAAGTCAGCAGCGAAGCGTCCAGCATCATAGCCCGTCAGCGGTTCTGTGCTGTATAGATTGGCATCTTGAATCATATAGGTCACGGTCTGATTGTGTGACAGCAGCATTCGTGCAATGGTTGGCGTAGGCGGATAACGCTTACCTTGTGCATCCAGCAGGAAGCATCCCATATCTGCATCGTCACAGAGCAGCGAATCAACAGTATGCCAATGTACTGAATAAGCCTTGTAAGTCGGCCTGACAAAGATGTTCATCCGTTTGTCATAACGCTTGCAGGTCGCCACGCTGACGTGTAGCCGTTTGGCTTGCCACCGTCGCGGATACTTACCCGGTGATCGGCGGATCAACGCTGCATGGAGTGCAGCGCGATACGCCGCCGGGGAGCGCAGAGCAGCATCAGAAATCGGATCGTTGCCACGATCTTTCACATGCAGTTGCTCACAAATTTGAGCAATATCTGGCATGGTAAAAGCCACCTGTGGACGACCACGACTTTTATTTTTTCCCGGATTTGAATCCCTACCAAACAAGCATTGTTTGGTTTGCATAGCGCAGCGTTTAGCAGCGTTAGCGTCCTGTGGATGGGGGGTGTGGGGGGAAGGTGCAAAGATCGGTTTACCGGACGCATCTACAGATTTAAGCATGTTGTAAACTGTGTTGCGTCCGATGCCGAATACCTTGACTTGTGCGTACACATCCTTTGCAGTGAGGTGTTGACCGGGCACAACGTCAGACCGCAATAGGGCATCCAACAAACGGGCAAGGTTGACTAATCCAAGCGCGAGCAATTTCTCTCTAACCGTGTTCGGTAGTTGCTTAATTGGTGTCGTGTCTAAGTTGCCTTCAAACTTTCTTGCAGGACGCTTGTAAACGCTCTGCAACGTGCGCACAGCCTCCTGCTGCCGTTGACGTGGTGTTTCGTTACGGTGTACGCCTATGGGGTGCTGCTGCACATGAACAACAGAAAACAAGCTCACAGCTTTATCGTAAGACCAGCCCACATCACGCACATCACAACCGACTTGAAACAATGCATTATTGCGTCCACGTTGCACAGCCAATAGCTTATATCGTTTGATGATCTGTGTCGGCGTTAAATCATAATCAGGCATGGGCGTATTTGCCTCTGCGAGCGCCTGAGAGCGATTTTCCTGATTTTTTTGTTGGATGGTACGCATAAATGCTAAAACGCGGCGCAAATCGCGTTCTGAGAGAGTCAATGGTTCAACGTCATGGGTGACTGTCCATGTGTTAGATTGAACCCTGCTTCCAGGCGCGACAACATACTGTCCATTTGCTCGTAATTCAAAGCCAGAAGCGGTACGCCCACTCACATGCAAATCATCGGGAAGCCTGAAGTAATAGTGGGGGAGTCCACGATAACCAGAGCGCACAGTGAATGTACATGTAAGGTCAGGGAGTGCCTGTGCAAATTGCTCAGCGATATGTGCATCATCAATATCTATGACCACTAATTTTGAGACATGGCCAAGCACAATCCCCGCAGCCGTAAAGCCGTCTGTTTGGAACCATTGATGAAGATCTTCCGCAGTTGGCAACCTCTTTTGATAGGCTTGCCAGCGCATTAAAGCTGGGGTTTTTCCCCGTTCAGGTTGGCGATCACCCCATAGTGGGATGACTGACCAACCCATTGACAGAAATTGAACACAGTTGGCGAAAATTGCTGTGTTAGAATTTCCCAAGAATGACATTTTAACCCCTTTTTAGGGGAAAAACGTGTTGCCAAACCAGCAAATGATCGGTATACTATAAACACCTACTTGGTAGGAAGATTCTGATTCCTATCATGTAAGATGGTACCCGAGATAAAATTCCTGGTGGAAGAGGAGATAAACTCGGTGCCCTTGCTTTGGCCCGTACCTTCTGTTTGGCGGCGAAACCATAAAGAAAGATGCGGGCTTTCTTTTTGTCTGCTGACAGCCTCCGCAAAGACAACGAGAGATCGAAATCTCCGATTTAAATCAACACGTTTTTCCTTTCACTAGATATATAAAAATCAACAAATTGAAGCCCCAATTTCAGATACTCCCCTAGTATTTTCATCGTGTATAGAGTATAATTGCGTTTGATGAAACTTTTTGGGTGTTTCTTTCTTGGGGCGCGTGTTGCAGCATGCGCCTTTTGTTTTTAACTGCCCCGAAGTATACACCATATTCCCGCGTTGTACAACATCTCGCATATTGAGTCAGATCATTAATAATATATTTTGCTGATATGTTACAATATTCTAACTTTTTACATCTTAAAAGAGCAATGACTCATTTAAACGCACTTTGATAGATATTCCATAGGGCAAATGTGGAAAATGAGATCGCATAGGTGAGCATGTAAGGGGCATACATGGGCATTGTGCTCATAGCAATAGCCAGCCCAAAGCTCGCATAGAAAGCCAGTAACAACTCCCCTGCTGTAATCACATCAACAGGCATCTTGTAATGGCTCTTACGCCACACATTGCTTTTCTTCTGGGTCAACTGAAATTTAGGTGTTCGTTTAAACTCATGCTCTTTTTGATCCACGATCGCTTTAAGCACAGCAATACTATTCGTCAAAACAATGGCGACCGCCGTCATAAACTGCATCGGGAAGTCTAACAGGTTGCGCCACCAGTGATGATGTAATTCCATTTGTCCAAGCGCAACAATCAGCGGTGGAATGAACCCAACGATCGGCACGATTGTGAGGTCGGGCATGGATGCAAAGCCATCGTTCAACAACAAAATCGGCATCAGCAAAAAGAGCATCAAGATCACTGGTTGTACGATGTACTGTGCCAAGTGCAATAATCCCATCATCTTTTCCAGTGTAGAAAAATGATGATTGGTGATGAGTGACCCACTATGACGCAGTAAACATTGCGTGCTGCCTGTCGCCCAACGTGCTTGTTGTGTTTTGTAGGCTTGTACCAGTGGCGGGAGTTCGCCGGGCACATCGACATCCACCAAAAATAGAAACTGCCACCCACGCAAAAATGCCCGATAAGACAAGTCCATGTCTTCAGTTAATGTGGCGGAAGACCACCCACCCGCATCATGAATAGCTGGTACACGCCATATGCCACCTGTGCCATTCATCGCCATAGGTAAGCGTCCGCGTGACCGAGCGACTTGCTCGACGGCGAAATGGGCATCAATGCTGAGGGCTTGGGCGCGTGTAAGCCAATTTGTCTTGCGGTTGATGTGGCTCCAGCGTGTTTGAAGTAACGCCAATCGCGGGTTATCGTTGAAGAAGGGCATCGTCTCCCGCAGGAAGTTAGGCTGCGGCACAAAGTCCGCATCGAAGATCACGACGCAATCAGTCGTAACTTGCTTAAGGCCAAACGCCAGCGCACCCGCTTTATAACCATCCCGGCGGCAGCGTTGGATGTGGGTGATATTTTGAACGCCTTGCTTGCTTAATGTGCATAACTTATCTTCTATGATGTTACTGGTATGATCGATGCTGTCATCGAGAATCTGAATGAACAACTTATCGACTGGATAATCTAAATTCACACATGCATCAATGAGCCGCTCAACGACGTGCGCTTCGTTGTAAATGGGTAACTGGATTGTGACGGAAAGCAATTGGCTATCCTCGACTTGGGGCCGCTTGGGTACATCTTGCCGATAGCGTAAATAAATAATCAACAGTACGCCAAACCCCATGACGAACAAGACGATAAAAATCGTCCCGATGAGATACAAGCCTGTTGCGATCGTCAGTAACCAATCCATATAAAGACACTCTCGATATTATGCAAACGCACGCGATTATAATGGGCGTTATCAGTTTTATGCTATGCTAGCTTTAATCTATTGTGTTGTAGAGGATAACGATGTCCATATTGCCCAACTTTGTGTTTAGCCAGAGTAGTTTACAAGATTATGTGGATTGTGCCCGTCGCTTTGAATTACGCTACATTGATGAGTTGCGCTGGCCTGCGGTCGTGGCAGAACCATCCGAAACACACGAAGCCCATATGCAACGCGGCGCGGATTTTCATCACATGATCCACCAGCATTATAGTGGGGTACCCGCACACGTCATACAGCCCGCAGATGATGAACTCCAGCGTTGGTGGCAGGCTTATCTCGTATCGGGTTATACGCCGGATAAACTCACCGACAACACCCATGCCGAAATTCTACTTTCGACAACCTTAGAAGGGCATCGCCTACTGGCGAAGTACGACCTGATTACAATCAAAAACGACCGCATCACCATAATCGATTGGAAAACATCCGTCAAACGGACATCTGACCAAACATTACGACAACGGTTACAGACAGCGGTTTATCCTTACGTTTTGGTACAGGTAGGGCACATCCTGAATGGTGGTCGTTCGATCAAACCAGAGCAAATTACGATGCGTTATTGGTTCACCAATGCGCCGGATAATCCTGCTGTATTCCAATACACTGACGCGCAATATCATGAAGACCAACAGACGTTAACAGCAATATTGCAAGACATTACGAAAAGGGCGCAATTTGAACTGACCGACGACACCCGCAAATGTCGCTTTTGCCAGTATCGCTCGCTGTGTGATCGTGGTATTGAAGCGGGAGCCGTCCATGAGATGGAGGACGAAGACATCGTTGAAGATGACTTTGATCTCCCGCTTGACTTCGATCAAATAGCAGAAGTGGAATTCTAGGGCGCTTCCACAGCTTCTATGGCTTCCCGGTTTGCTAAATACCAATCAATGGTGTTCTTCAGACCGGTACGGAAGTCCGTTTGTGCGGTAAACCCAAGTTCGGATTGTGCGCGGGATACATCCAGGCTACGGCGTGGCTGACCGTCCGGTTTGGTAGTATCCCACACGACTTCGCCCTCAAACCCGACTAGCTCCGCAATGAGATGAGTTAGATCACGGATGCTGATCTCGTTACCACTGCCGATATTAACTGGCTCATCGCCATTGTATTTCTCTGTAGCTAAAACGATCGCTTCTGCGGCATCTTCAGCATATAAAAATTCGCGTGTTGGTGATCCTGTGCCCCATGCCGTGACCGTTTTCGCGCCGCTTTCTTTGGCTTCGATGTATTTACGGATCAGCGCGGGGATAACATGCGAAGACTTCGGATCAAAGTTGTCACGCGGACCGTAGAGGTTCGTCGGCAGCAGGAAGATCGAATTATAGCCGTATTGCTGACGATACGATTGACCTTGCACCAGTAGCATCTTTTTAGCCAGGCCATAAGGCGCGTTCGTCTCCTCTGGATACCCGTTCCAGATGTCATCCTCTTTGAACGGTACCGGCGTAAACTTCGGGTATGCGCAGACGGTGCCGATGGTCACAAATTTGTTAACGCCGCGTTTCCATGCTTCATGAAACAGACTTACGCCCATCATCAAATTATCGTAAAAGAATTCTGCGGGGCGCTCCATATTCGCGCCGATGCCACCGACAACAGCCGCCATATGAATAATGATGGTCGGTTTTGCGTCATTAAGTAAGTCCGTTACTGCTTCATGATAACGCAAGTCGTAATCGGCGCTACGCGGTACGATGATCTGTTGTGCGCCACGATTTTTTAGCGCATCTACAACAAAATTACCGAGAAAGCCCGCGCCACCGGTGACGACAAAGCGATTATCTGTCCAAAATTGGTTGTCCATAGATGTAATCAATCCTTCTGCCTGTTAAACGGCTAATATCATAGCTAATGTTCAGAATGCTGTGTATGGCGTATGTCGTAAATAGACGGGGTTGCGTTCCAAATCAAAAGGAGCGCATCGTATACGCTCCTTTTGATCTTAGGGTATTTATTCGCTAACGAGAGGAAGTGCGTCACAATCGCTTTCTTCGGACTGCTGCACCACATCGGAGCGCACCCAGGGGCCGATGACCAATTTCCACCAGACGAAACCATCAACATCGGTGGCTTGGCCTTCTGCAAATTGACTATTACCCGCAGGCAAATTACCGACGACATCGAACTCTAGGCCAGGACCGCTGCGCAGATTCGCGCTGGCAGAAGCTAAGTCAGAGCGGAAGACCTCACAAGAAATGGTCATAGCAGCGGCATCTTCTGCGGTCACGGTGATGAAGTTATTACGCACCAACCAGTCCCGCGCTGCCTGTTGTGGATCGTCGCCGAAGATTGACACAGCGGCGTTGAGATCGCGCAGTGTACGACCTTCTAACTGTTCAAACACGGGCTTGAGTAACGGTAGAATATCCGGGTTATTGCGGATCACTTCGCCACGGAAAATCGGTGCAGGTTGGAAAACAAGTTGCGCGTTGAGCGTATCCTGCAAGATGATATATTCACCAACCGCGAGTTCGCCCGTTGTGCCATAGGCCATCGCAACATTCGTACCGGCTTCGCCATTGAGCAAGGCGGCCAGGGTAATGTTGGGTTGTGCTTGCGGGATGATGTTGAGTTGGGCGGGGGCAAGTTCAAAGCCATAGGTGCTCTGGAATGACGGTAGAGCCTCGTCCAATTCTACGAAGAAATCCGACGCGGTTAAGACAACCTCGCCACCGTTATTGACATAATCGGCAAATTCTTCCAGTGTGATGATGCCTGTTTCCTCAACAAATGCTTCGGTCACGGTCAGCGCATAGACGTTATTTGCGGGTGAGGGCGGCAACCAAATTAAGTCGTTATACGCCGAGTCGAACGCAGTTACGGTGGTTAACGTCGCTAAAGGATCGTAACCGTTGTCAAAGTTGATTTGCTCCGGGAATTGACGGTATAAACGGGCGAACCCGGTGCCAGTATATTCGACATAAACATCAAAAATACCATCTTGGAGACCCTGGAAAACTTCTTCTGTGACCCCATAGCGTAGATCGTTCGCCAGGACGCGATACCCGGCATCCTCCAACTTGAGATAGATCAGCCACGATAAAATTTCGCTTTCGTCGAACGCCTTCGACCCGATTCTAATGATGTTTTGTGCGTTGGCATTATCTTGTGTTTCTGGTAATGCTGATTGTGCTGTGGTGAATGTTAAGGGGATGCACAATAACATCAACAAAATGAAGAAGGCCATGCGCGAAGTGTTCATGATTACTGCTCCTATTACAGTTTTAATACGCTAACTTTTATCATACAGTGGTACGGACTTCCACGCAAAATGTGACATCTGATAAGCGTAGCGGTAAAATTTAAAATCATTTGTCGTTATTATAAGGACATCATATTCCGCATGGTCTTTGACAGCCTTGTTGGGACGCAAATCGGGAACTACCGCATTGATACCTTAATCGGTCGTGGTGGCATGGCAAGCGTGTATCAGGTTTTTGACACTTACTTGCAGCGTACTGTTGCTATGAAGATTATTCACCGTGCTGTTGCTATCGACATCAAAAACCTAGAACGTTTTAAGCAAGAGGCCAGCCTCATTGCCCAGCTTGAACACCCGCATTTGCTCCCTGTACACGATTTTAACCTCGAACATGACCCGCCCTATATCATCATGCGTTACCTGGAAGGCGGTACGCTCAGTGATGTGCTGCGCACGGGTAAGCCGCTACCACTTGGCGAAATTTCACACGTTATCGGTCAAGTGGCCGGTGCGCTGGACTATGCACATCGCCGGGGCGTAATTCATCGGGACATCAAACCATCTAATATTATGATTGATGTGGATGGTAACGTGTTTGTCGCAGATTTTGGCATTGCTCGTGTCTCGGATAGCGAAGGGCTGACGCAGACGAATGTCGCTGTCGGTACACCGGGTTATATGTCACCGGAGCAGGGCGAAGGCCGCAAAACGGTCGATCACCGTACCGACATTTACTCGCTAGGTGTTCTCATTTACGAGATGGCGACCGGGCAGCAACCCTACAAAGCCGATACTGGCCTTGCAATGATTTTGGCACATATGCAGGAACCCATACCAAGCGCCTGTACAGTTAACCCTGACCTCCCCGACTCGTTTGATGGCATCATCCAAAAAGCGATGGCAAAAAAGCCGGAAGATCGCTACGAGCGGGCACGCGATCTCGCGGATGATCTTACTGAACTGGCTGGCATGACGGCTACTCAACGTATTCCTAGAGAAATACGCCAGATCGCACAAGAGATCGTTGATAAGAAGCATCAATCTCAAGAAGTACATCCAGTACGGCGGACACCCACCGCGCAACCTGTGCCGACACAACCTTCTAATGCTGATGAACGCACTATTGTTGATACACCCGCTCCGATAACGACATCATCACCACAACTGCACCCTCAGTCAAAGGGCGGGCGCTCGTGGATGGCCTATGGCATTTTAGGGGGCATTATCCTGCTTGGCTTGGTCGGCGTTGTCTTGGTGATGGGCGGCTTAGGTGGCGGTGGTGAGGATGCTACAGCCGACGAGACGGCAACGGCGCTCGCAGCCGCAGTGGTGATTGACCCAACGGCAACGGAAGAACCGCCACCTACCGCGACCGTCACACAAGAACCGACGGCCACAACTGAACCAAGTGCAACGCCGACGGAAGCGCCGACGAACACACCACAACCAACGGCGACTACACCGCCAACATCCACGCCAGAGCCGACGGCAACCGCTACACAAGAGCCGACGGCGACAGCGCAACCAAGCGCAACATCGACGGAAGCGCCGACGAACACACCACAACCAACAATCACCGAGACACCGTTGCCAAGTGCGATCGCTTTGGCCTATGATGGCGTGACACGCAACGCCGATTGGATGATCGCTGAACAGACCTTTGTTGATAGTATCTCTATGGTTTTAGTGCCTGCTGGGTGCTTTGATATAGGCGGAAATCGACCCGGCGAACGGGCCGATGGTATCCCGGATTGTATCGAAACACCGTATTACATCGACCGCACCGAGGTTACGCGGGCGATGTATGGCGCGTGCATGGATGCGGGCGTTTGCTCCGCACCGACGATAGAAATGGACGTGCGCGACTCCTTACCTGTTGCTGGTGTGACCTGGGCACAAGCACAAGATTTCTGTGCATGGCGAGGCGATTTAACCGAGTCCGTTATTCGCTTACCGACAGAAAAAGAATGGGAATATGCCGCACGCGGTCCTGATAACTTAGCCTATCCCTGGGGCAATACCTATGATGCTGCGCGGGTATATTTTGATTCCTCTACGCGCTTAGGCACATCGGTGGCGACATTGACCAATGGTGAGTCTTGGGTAGGGGCGCGGCACATGGTGGGCAACGTCGCGGAGTGGACAAGTACCTTATTCTCTGATGCGTATCCGTATCCTTACGCAACGAATGATGGCCGTGAGAGCTTGAGCCAACAAGTCGCCAACCGTGTTATTCGTGGCGGCTCATTCCGTGGGGATACCGCCGAAGACTTTTTAGCGGCACGCCGTAATCTAGCTGATTCTACCAATGCCTCACGTCTGTTTGGCTTCCGCTGTATGCGTGAGATTGCCCCAGGACGTTAAAGAAGACGACAGAACGTAGGATAAAGTCTGCGTTCTGTTTTTCCTCTCATCTTCGTTTGAAGAAATATTCACAATCCATATGATATACTCAAACTGACTGGTCAGTCTAAATAAATCATCTAGAGAAAGAAGGAGTGGCGCATGCCTCTATAAGAGGCTGGCTGCGCCAAAGTTTAATGACAGATAACGGTCAGATACCTGAAGATAAAAAGAGCGTGCGTGAGCGCATTCTTGACTCTGCGCTGAACATCTTCAGCCGCAAAGGTTATCATGATACGCGCTTAGACGAAATTGTTGACGATAGTGCAACCTCTAAAGGGTCAATCTACTTTCACTTTCCGAACAAAGAGCGGTTATTCTTGGCACTTGTCGATCAATTTGCCGATTTAATTGAGCGCAAAGTGACCGATGCTATCGTTAACGAGCCACAGGGCATGGGGCGCGTGCGTGCCGCGCTGGAAAGCGTCCTCAACACATTTGCCAAGTATCGCCGTCCAGCTAAATTGCTTTTAGTGCAGGCGGTGGGCTTAGGCAGTGTGTTTGAAAAGAAACGTATGGAAATTACCGATCGCTTCGCTGCACTCATCCGTACATATTTGCAAGAGGCCATCGACATCGGCGATATTGAGCCGGTAAACGTGCATGTTGTCTCTCATGCTTGGATGGGCGCGATTTATAATGTTGTCATCCAGTGGGTGTATACCGGCGAACCAGAGCGCGAGCAGATTTTATCGGCCTTGTTGCCGATGTTGCTGCGGAGTGTGGGCTATGCACCAGAGGAGATGCCGTCCTCATGACACGTACTGAAACCGCAGGGTTCGAGAGCATACAATATCATTACGGGCGCTTGGTGAGTGATAGCCTGCCGTGCCCTGATGTAACACTGGACGACTTTTTGACTAATGCGCATGGACAACCGCGCTATTATTGGCAGAGTAGCCGCGAGGCCGTCGCCTTTGCCGGGTGTGGCACCGCTGTTGAGCTAATGGGCTGGGGCGAAAACCGTTTCGAGACTATTCGCTATCATGCGGCGGAGTTATTCGCCGGGGCAATCGACTTTAACCCGACGGAGCCACTTGCTGCACCGCGCCTATTCGGTGGTTTTGCCTTCCGTGAGGATTTCGTGCCGGATAACACCTGGTCGGATTTTGTCCCCGCGCATTTTGTGTTGCCACATTACCAACTCCTGGATTTAGACGGTGACATCTGGCTGACGATTAACGCCAATATTCCCTTTGGTGAAAATCCGGTTGAAGTGCGTGATGATCTGCGCATAGCGTTACAAGCTAAAGTCGAAGAACTGCAAGCCTTCGCCGTGCAGCGTGCCGTCGAAGATGCGCCCAACGCGCCCCGACCAGTAGCGACAAACTATCCCATGCCGTTTGACATCTGGCGTGACAACATCCTAGATGCGACCAAACGAATGCAAGCCGGAGAACTTAAGAAAGTGGTGCTGTCTCGTGTGGCGGAAGTCCGCTTTGATGAGCGAGTCGATGTTTTGGCCGCTTTGCGCTATCTCGCAGATGCTTACCCGGACACCTACCGCTTCTTGTTCGAGCCGCGTCCCTTCCATACGTTTTATGGCGCGACCCCGGAATTATTGGTGCAGGTCAATGGGCAAAACGTCGAGACGATGGCTTTAGCCGGGAGCATCCGCCGGGGGCAGACGCAAGAAGAAGACGACGCACTCTCTCAGGAATTGCACAACAGCGAAAAAGATCGCTATGAACATCAGTTAGTTGTGGATGCGTTGCGTGATCGTATGGAAGAACAGACAATTACGCTCAACATCGGCGAGACAGATATCATGCGCCTGAGCAACATCCAGCACATTCATACACCGGTCGCCGGGATACTCAAAGGCCGTAAAGGGGTGCTGCCATTGGTAGAAGCCCTGCATCCGACCCCGGCTTTAGGTGGCGACCCGCTTGATAAAGCGATGGCAATCATCGGTGAGGCCGAACCCGTGCCGCGTGGATGGTATGCCGCGCCTATCGGGTGGATTGACCAACAGATGGACGGTCAATTCGGCGTGGCGATCCGTTCTGCTGTGGCACAAGATCAGCGTGTGTGGATGTACGCCGGGGCGGGGATCGTCGCCGCCAGTGACCCACAAAAAGAATGGGATGAAACGGCGCTCAAATTCCGCCCTATGCTTGACGCGCTTGGGGTGCAACGATGAATCGTAATACCGCTCATGCGGAGATTTTTGTCAATGCGTTGGTTGAAGCGGGGTTAAAGCACATCGTTCTGGTGCCGGGGTCGCGCCATACGGCCTTGGTGCTGGCCTTCGCCAAGCATCCCGCGTTGACCGTACACTCGCATTTGGATGAACGCAGCGCCGCGTTTTATGCGTTGGGTTTGGCGATGGCGACGGGGCAACCAACGGCGATCACCTGTACCAGCGGCAGCGCCGGTGCGAATATGTTCCCTGCAATTGTAGAAGCGCATCAATCCCGCGTCCCCTTGATCGTTATCACGGCGGATCGTCCGCCGGAACTGCGACACAGCGGCGCGAACCAAACGATGGATCAGCTTAAGTTGTTCGGCGATTTCGCATTATGGGCTGTGGATGTCGCCTTGCCGGAAGCAGCTCCGCCTGCGGTGGCCGTGCGTAACCTGCGCACATTGGCACATCGCGCTTATGCCGTCGCCCGCAAGGGGGTTGTTCATGTGAATATGCCGTTCCGTAAACCACTAGAACCGACACCTGTTCCCGGTGATGTGCTGCCGGATATACCGCCGCGACCGCTTAAGATAACGCCTGCGGATGCGCCGACACCCTCAGCGCAAGCCGTCGCAGAACTTAGTGCCATCATCGCTGAACATGATAACGGCGTGATTATCGCCGGGGGCAACGCACAACCTGTAGACGCAATCCGCACATTGTCGGCCAAGACCGGATACCCAGTATTAGCAGAGTGCCGTTCCCGCTTTGGGAGTGGTGGTTTGGGCGCATATGAATTCTATGCTGATAGGTTACCTGCGCCTGATGTCATTATCCGCGTGGGCGATGTGCCCATCTCCAAAGCGTTGAATATGTTCATCGTCCAGGCCAAAGCACCGCATATGATCCACCTGAGCGCCGATGGTATTTGGGCAGATGATAGCCATCTGGTGACAGTGATGATTCATGCCGCACCACGCCGACTCGCCGATGCTTTATCCGTTATAGAGCGCACACCATCAACACATTATACGCAATTCGAGCGCCGCGCCTGGGATGTCGTGGAAGCTGAATTGACCGATGGCGTATACTTTGATGCCGGGGTTGTCTATGATGTGGTTGATCTGCTGCCGGATGAAAGTGCCTTGTTTGCGGGTAACAGCTTACCGATCCGTCATGTTGATCAATTCGCTAAACCTACAGCGGATCGTCGCTTGAATGTCTTCGCTAATCGTGGGGTTTCTGGCATTGATGGGAATATCTCGACGGCATTGGGCATTGGCGCCGGGCGACCGGGCAAGCCTTTAGTTGCTGTGATTGGTGATATCACCTTTTACCACGATATGAACGGCCTGCTTGCTGTGCGGCGTTGTGGTGTCCCGGTGACGATTGTGCTGCTGAACAACGACGGCGGCGGTATTTTCCATCGCTTGCCCATCCGTGAGCATGATCCAGCATTTACTGATTACTTCATAACGTCGCATGGCCTGGACTACGCGCACGCCGCACAACTCTATGGCTTGGATTATGTTCACATCAATGCGCAAAAGCCGGATGCCCGTGCGATGTTCCGCACGGCTTTTGCGGATGCTATCAATACCCCAGGACAATCAACAATAATCGAGGTGCGCACGGATGCGGAGTGTGATCTGATGCGCTTGAAGTCTATTTATGAGGGCATAGGAGGCATAGTGTCTTAGGGTATAAAACTCACCGGATGCTGTGCATCCTTTGCCTTTATGATTAACTTTTTAAGGAGAACGTAAACGTGACATCCAAAGAAGAACAAGCGCAAATTAAAACTGAAGACCTGATGAAATTGACCGACTGGCAAGAGGTCAAAGCCTACGAAGATATTACATACCACAAGGCGGAAGGCATCGCCCGGATTGCCTTCAATCGCCCGGACATCCGTAATTCTTTCCGTCCAATGACGATTGATGAGATGACCGAAGCTACGCTCGATGCTTGGCATGATCCACAAGTCGGCGTGGTATGGATCACGGCGAATGGTCCCAGCAGCAAGGATGGCATTTGGTCATTCTGCGCCGGTGGGGATCAATCCGTGCGCGGGGATGCCGGGTACGTCGGCGATGATGGCCGCGCCCGCTTGAACGTGCTGCAATTGCAGCGTTACATCCGCAATATGCCCAAGCCCGTGATTGCCGTTGTGCCGGGCTTTGCCATTGGCGGTGGGCATGTGCTGCACGTCTGCTGTGACTTGACCATTAGCAGTGATAACGCCATCTACGGGCAGACTGGGCCGATTGTCGGTAGCTTTGATGCTGGCTTCGGTTCATCGTTCTTGGCCGCACACATCGGCCAGAAGAAAGCTCGCGAAATTTGGTTCCTGTGCCGTCAATACACTGCCGCCCAAGCGGAAGAGATGGGCATGGTCAACACGGTAGTACCGCTCAAGGATTTGGAAGCGGAAGCCTTACAATGGTCACGGGAGATCCTCACGAAGTCACCGATCGCACTACGCTTTATCAAAGCTGGGCTTAACGCCGAGCTTGACGGGCAAACCGGGGTACAAGTGCTGGCAGGGGATGCTACCATGCTCTTCTACATGACGGAAGAAGGCTCCGAAGGCAAGAAAGCATTCTTGGAAAAGCGCCAACCGGACTTCAAGAAGTTCCCGCGTCGCCCATAAAACATCAAATCACCCCCAGCATAATTTTGTGCTGGGGGCTTCGTCATGATCGTATGACGATAAGGCCATGTGATGATTGCCACATCTTACTGCGTGGGTCTTCAGCCCATTGTTGTGGTGTCATCCAGCGCCGATCTTGGCTGCCGATACCTAGTCCTTGGCGCAACTTTTTCACGCGGTTTGGTGTCGTATTGACGCTTACGTCAAACATCTCACAAGCTGCTTCAAGGTCTTTTGTCAAGAGTGTTGCAACGGCACAGGCCCATGTTTTCGGATAACCTTTGTAAATAAAATTACAGTTTAACGAGGCTAGAGCTAGGCCGACTAAACGGTTGGTCATGAGATTGAGTTCTTGAAGCTCATCTTGATAGAGTTGTGAGTAAAACTCATCTGTTAGCTCGGTGATGGCTTCTAAGCGTTCGACTTGACTCATCGTGAGATCAGGCATGGCCGGAAGTGCGAAATGATCGTCGAACAGCGGCTTAGGCTCCCATGTGGGACGTTGAACAGATCGTAGGATTTTCTGAGAAGCATTTTTTAACTGTTTGGTAGCATTCCGTATGGCTTCTTGAAAATCATTGGGTAGACCGGATAAATGACTGCTTAACAGAGGCTGCCGCTGGCTCACAAGCTGTGGGGTTATGTCTTTGCTGACCCAGAACAGACTCACATTAGCTTCAGCACGTATTTCCTCTAATTTTTGTTTAAATGCAATCTCTTCTCCCAAAATAGCATATAAACGATCTATGCTGAAGCCATGAATGATGAACAGCCATTTAGCATCACGGTCAATCATCTGTAACAAGATATAGGCCAGCGTAATTTCGTAATAGACATAAGCTTTATTTTGGTTGGTTAACCAATCATCTGTGATGAGAGGTATCATCTCGCGTTCAATAAACTGGTTGAGTTTATTGGTCAAGTGCCCATCCAACAAGCGTACCGCTTCCAGCGGATGATGAATGAGATAGTCCGTTATTGTGCTGATTTGTTTTTCGTCCCAAGCTTGAAACTTCAGCTCTACAGGTTTCCAACTTGAATATTCATAATATGCATGCATTAACTCTACTGCACGTACATAGCCATCACTGACACAAATACTTGCAAAAAAATCTTCACGAGCACGACTGCGTAGTGATGTAAGTTGCTGTGAATTAAAGTTCGAGTGCCAGGTTTCATACCATTGTTTCGCCCACCAACTTTTTAGGCTCAAACGCCCACTTGCTAGAGGCGTGGGGTTGGGGATGTAATAACTCCCAGGCTGACAGTCCAGTCTTTGTTGAAGTTTCTTGTGGTTGTATTCTCTTCTATAATACATTTATCGAATAGTCTCTGCTCGTAAGCTTACAAGGTCACGCAACTCAGAGTCGCTCATCTCGCTGATCCAGCCTTCACCGCTACCAATGACTTGATCCGCAATGGCGCGTTTGCGTGTCAGTAGTTCGTCAATACGTTCTTCAAGTGTACCCATACAGATTAGCTTATGGACTTGTACGACTTCTTTTTGCCCGATGCGATAAGCACGATCCGTCGCTTGGTCTTCCACAGCCGGGTTATACCAGCGATCAAAATGGAACACTTGTGTTGCTTTCGTCAAGTTTAAACCGGTGCCCCCCGCTTTGAGCGATAGAATAAATACCGGCGGTCCGTCGTCTTGTTGGAACTCTGCGACCATTTTTGCGCGTTGTGTGCCGGGTGTGCCACCATGCAAAAACAGGACTTTGTCTTTGAGTAAGTCCGCGATATAGTCCGTAAGTAAGCGCCCCATACGTGCATACTGCGTAAAGATCAAAGCGCGTTCGCCATTTTCGCGTATGTCAAGCAAAAGCTCGGTCAATCGTTGGAGTTTACCACTGGCATTCGCGGTAACGTCGGCTTGTTTGAGGTATTGTGCCGGGTGGTTGCACACTTGCTTGAGATGCACCAGCATCCGCAGCACAGCACCACGCCGCGCCATTTGGTTATCAGCCTGGGCGATGTTCTCTAATTCTGTGCGAACAATGGCTTCATAGAGTGTGGCTTGCTCTGTCGTCAGGTTACAGAAGACGCGATTTTCGAATTTATCCGGTAGATCTTGAATAACTTTCGGATCAGTTTTGACACGACGTAGGATAAATGGCGCGACCAATTGCCGGAGGGCTTTGGCGGTTTGCTTATCATTATGCTTTTCAATGGGCGTGGCAAACCGGGATTGAAACGTCTTGCGCGAGCCAAGATAGCCTGGATTAAGGAACCGGAACAAAGACCATAATTCGCCCAAGCGATTTTCAATGGGGGTGCCTGTCAGCGCCAGATTAAAATTCCCTTTTAATGCACGGGCGGCTTGTGCTTGTTTGGTCGATGGGTTTTTGATGTTTTGTGCTTCGTCCAGGGTTACGCTATCCCATTCTATAGCGGTTAGCGTTTTGCGGTCACGCTGGAGAATTGCATAACTGGTCAGGACGACATCAATATCCTGAATTGCATCTGCAAATTCATCGTCTTTAGCACGGTTAGCGCCGTGATGGGCTAAAACCCGTAGATGAGGTGCAAACTGTGCAATCTCATGCTGCCAATTGCCAACAACGGACGTGGGACAAACCAGGAGGGCAGGGGACTTCACTTTGAGCTTGTCACGCTCATAGAGCCATAGGGCGATTGTTTGGATAGTTTTGCCTAAGCCCATATCATCGGCCAAACAAGCGCCCAAGCCCATCTCGCGCATGGTGACGAGCCATTGATACCCTTTTACTTGATAAGGGCGTAAAGTTGCTTGTAGGTTTTTGGGAACTGCGACTTTTTTACTTTGCT
>DAOTTT010000209.1:0-4246 GCA_034437635.1 Anaerolineae bacterium
AGCGGAATGTTAATCGGCATCACGGCGACAATCGCTGCCAACTGCTTGGATTGATGCCGCAGAACGGCAATAGCGATAATGATGCAGATCGAGACAATGACGGGCAGCACACTATCCCATTGAATCACAAAGCGGCCTTTCATGGTGTAACGAATGTTTCAGCAATGAGTGTCATCAACGCTTGGCAGTCGTCGGCTTCACCTGGTGCATGTGTGCCAAGCAAAACGACCAGCCCCAATGCCGTTTGCACAGTAAGCGCATCCGGCGCACCATCCGGGAAGTGTTCATCAGCGAACAGCACACCGACGGCCAATTCCCCAGGGGCTAACACCGGGTCGGATGCTTCCGCCTTGTACGCCACCGCCGCAGAGGTCGCCACGATGACGCTACGCTCATAATCTTGCGCGAAGACGGCCAGATCACGCGGATAATCAAAGCGGAAAGCCCCGGCATCATACGTCACTGTGCCGAAGCTCCCGCTGACGACGGACGCAATCAACCATTGAGCTTGGCGTAACAATCGCTTACTACTGACCGTATCCCCAGCTAGCTTATACTGTTGTGCTTCCTCCAACAGATACAAGGCATCCGCTAACGTTTGCCCATCGGCTTCACTGTCGGCGTGGTCGCGCCGGGGCATGACACCGATGAGGCATAAGGTTACTAAAAGGGCTAACCGTGTGTAATCCATTTATTCCGGGCGGATAGTCTGCAAAATAGCGTTGGCAGTCGGGGCAAATTGCGTCAACTCGCCCGGATGCGCCGCTAAAATCGCGGCGATGTAGCGATCTGGGGTTACTTCAATGACAACTAAGCCGATGATGACCGTATCCAGAGAGATGTCAACGCGCATCGCCTCACGATCATTCACGGAGAAGACCACACGCTCCCCTACTTCGTATTCGCCATCTACTTCAATGGTATTCACCAAGAAGTCGAGCACTGCCTCCACGCTATCAATCTCATCGTTCCCTCTGATGGTGTCATCCGCGCTCAAGATGCCCATAGCGAATTCGCCTTCCGGCATCATCGGCTCAGAGCCGTTAATCGCCTCTAACGCCGCTTCCGATGTCCCTAAAGCGATCAAGTCCGTGTCTTCACCATCCAGCACCCATACGGACGGATAATCCACGCTAATGCCCATCCGCGCCTTGATGGTCGTCGCATCCAAGAGCAAGCTCCCGCCGCAAATTTGGTTAAGCGCGATCAATTCGGCTTCCGTTTCGCGGATAAGCTCAAGGGCGGTCTGGAAGTCTTGGCCGTCGCTCAACACACCGCGCACTTGCGCTAGCAAGTTATTGACCAGGGTCAGGTCACACGCCTCGTCGTTATCCTCTTGCGCCGCAACGGGCAAGGCTAGCAGTAAAACACATAGACCGATGATGAGATGACGCATCATAAAACACACTCCTTGATAACCGTTGACTTGATAAGAGGACGTTATAACAACATAGGATGTTCCATCGCTTAGCTTACACAGGCAACGTCACCTGAAAATCCGTGCCTTTGTCCGGCTCGCTTTTGACGCTGATGGTGCCATTGTGTAAGCCGACGATTTCTTTGGAGATCGCCAAACCTAAGCCCGTGCCTTGGCTGCGCATCGTTTTTGTCCCGGCTTGCTGGAACCGCTCAAAGATCATATCAATTTGATCTTGCGGAATGCCAACGCCTGTATCCCGCACGCCGATCATCACCCCGCCGGGGGCAGGCCGCGCATACAGCACCACCTCCCCGGCTTTGGTAAATTTATGCGCATTGGTGACCAAGTTCATAATCACTTGGCGCATCCGCGTTGGGTCAAGCTCCATAACGGGCAGGTCATCTGCCAGTTCAAGTCTAAACTTGACGGCAACTTGCCAGGGGATAATAGCGCAGACATCGAAGACTTGCTGCAAGTATTGGTCGAGCAGGATCGGCTCCGTGTAAAGCGTGAGCTTGCCCATTTCGAGCTTGGTTAAGTCGAATATGTCATCCGTCAGACGAATGATGTGTTCAATCGTCTGGACGGAGGTATTGATCCATTGCTGTTGCTCTTCGGTCACAGGGCCGAACTCGGCTTCCGCCATGAGCAATTGCGCGTTTAACACCGTAGAAAGCGGCGAGCGAATATCATGCACAATCGTACTGAGGAAGTTCGACCGCAGCTTGTTGAACTCAACCGCTTCGGAAAAGCTCGACTGAAGTTGGTCGTTCGCTGCTTGGAGTTCTGCCGTGCGTGCAGCTACCCGCGCTTCTAGCTCGTCGTTGAGCATCGCATTTTCGATAGCCACGGCAGCTTGAGCGGCGAAGAACTTAAGCACCTTCAAATCTTCTTCGGAGAATATGTTCTGTTCCGAACGGTTTTCGACGTACAGAGCGCCCAATTTACGCTCACGCGAGATCAACGGCACCGCCATAACCGAGCGCAACTGCAAGGTCAGCACACTGTCGGAGTCGCTGTAGTCGTCCATCGCATCCGCGATCATGACTTCTTTTTCTTCGCGCACGACTTCCGCCAGGATAGAATGACTGATCTGCTCAATGGGGCGATCAATCTCGTGGCCTTCGTGGGTGAGCCGCACTCTAAAATCAAGACGATCTTGCTCATCAACCAAAATGAGATACCCCATCTGCGCGTTGACTAATTGCATCGCCAACATCATCGCATAATTGAGCAAAGGGTCAAGCTCACGGGTTTCTGCCATCTCTCGGCTGACATCCAGCAGCTTTTGTAGCATTTCGGCCTTGAGCGTTACCATGTTTATCTCACTTTCATCGCTTGTAATCGTCTTGATTTTACCCCAATAAGGCCAACTAATCACGCTGTGGAATAATGAAAATGGGGCAAGGTGTTGCACTCAAAACTTTTTGTGCGACACTACCAAAGCGCCAACGGCTGATGCCCGTGCGCCCATGTGTAGACATCGCTATGGCAGCAACCTTGGCCTGCTGCGCGACATCAACGATTACATCCGCCGGTTTGCCTGCCCGCACAATCAGATGCGTTTGAATGCCGGACTCGCGGCAGGGCTTGCCGATACGATCAAGATATGCTTTCGCACTTTCGATCATCTCCTCTTTGATATGTTCGCGGCGGCTTTCATCATAACCCGAAAGCCCCGTCTGTGCATCAACAACCTGCAAAAATGTTAGTTCGCCATGTTCGTCAAGAATGTTGAGGGCATGGTTAATGGCCTGTTCTGCTAATTCTGATCCATCCAGTGGCACTAAAATATGCTTAAGCGACATGGTGAAGCCTTCCTTAAAATTTATTTTAGCAAAAGTCTTTCTACCACGATTCTACCACTGTATAAAGCAAAAGCGCCCATAAGGACGCTTTGTTTATCAATTATTTGCTGGCTTCCAGCAATTTCTTATGCGCTTTGACCGCTTTAAGGCGCTGCTCGTTGTCAAGTATCTTCTTGCGCAAGCGCAAATTCTGCGGCGTGACTTCCAGCAATTCATCGTCCGCCATGAATTCGATATAATCATCCAGGCTCAAATCACGCGGCGGCGTGAGGCCGTCTGTCGTCTCCGATGGCTTGGCGCGGAAGTTCGTCAAGTGCTTGGCACGCGCGATGTTGAGGCTCAGGTCATCCGTGCGGATGTTTTCCCCGACGACCATGCCTTCATAGACATCCACGCCCGGTGGGATGAAGAAAGACCCGCGCTGCTGCAAGTTCACCAGGGCATAGGCCGTTGACGTGCCGGGTTGGTCGGCAATAAGACTGCCGAACTGACGGCGGGGCGGTTCGCCTTTAACGACATCATAACCATGATGCAAAGTGTGTATCTGCCCCATGCCGCTGGTCGCCCGCATAAAATGCGACTGGAAGCCAATCAAGAAGCGCGTCGGCACTAAGTATGTCAAATAGGTGGTGCCGTTTTCGCTCACCATGTTGAGCATAGTCCCGCGCCGTTCACCCATCATCTCAAAGACCGACCCGGAGTTATCATCCGCGACTTCGATATGCACTTCTTCGATGGGTTCCAGCATTTCGCCCGTTTCGGGGTCTTGTTTAAAGATGACCTCCGGTTTGCTCACCTCGAATTCGTACCCTTCGCGGCGCATCGTCTCGATCAAAATACCCAGGTGGAGTTCCCCGCGCCCGCTGACGACAAACTTATCCGGCGACGAGCCATCTGTCACACGGAGCGCAACATTGCTGCGCACCTCGTTATACAGCCGTTCGCGCAGGCGGCGGGATGTTCCCCAGCCCGTTTTACCTTCGCGCCCGGCGAAGGGCGATGTATTCACGCCGAAGGT
>DAOTTT010000210.1:0-13796 GCA_034437635.1 Anaerolineae bacterium
CACCGCCACCGCCGAAGTTGCCACCGGCACCACCGCTGAAGTTACCACCGGCACCACCGCTGAAGCCGCCACCTGTGCCGCTACTACCACCGCCAGCACTAGCACCGCTGAAGTTGCCACCAGCACCACCGCCGAAGTTGCCACCGGCACCACCGCTGAAGCCACCACCAGCACCGCCACCGCCGAAGTTGCCACCGGCACCACCGCTGAAGTTACCACCGGCACCACCGCTGAAGCCGCCACCTGTGCCGCTACTACCACCGCCGCCATCGTATGTGAAGCAGCCCTTGGCTTCTTCTTCGGCATCTTCAAATATGTTGATGATCTTATGGGTGGTGTCCGTTGCATCCAGCAAGGCTTGCATCAAGCGACCCATGCCCGGCATGACTTCGTTATCCATGCGCTGGAAGAACTGCTGCGCATGGTCTCCTTCCCAATTACCACCTTGCACCGTGCTCACTTGCCCTTGGACACGGTTTAAGGCATTTTTCGCAGCTTCGGCAGTTTCATCAAAAATTTGTACGATTTGCTGCATCTGCTCATAATTAATTGACACAATATCATTAGACATCGCGAAGCCTCCTTCTACAACAGCATCCCGTTGACCACCCTCATTATAAAAAGCGGACAATAATAGAGTTGCCCGCTTTCATTACGTGATGTGTCGCCGGGATTGATGATTAGATTACAGCGAATCGCCGGCTTGTTCCGCTTGTTGTGCGGTCTGGATAGCGGTGTTGAGCTTTTCAGCATATTCTTGACATTCACGCGCCAAGAATTCTACACGCGGTTGGAGCTGCTCGATGAAGGCTTGGACAGCGAACCCACCGACAAGGCCGACAAATGCAGTCATCTTGAGGGTCATCATCGCGGCTTCCAGCGCCTTGTTGATCGCGTCGAGAACTTGCGCAGCATCATCGAAGCCGTTGGAAATGCCCCGGACTGCGTCATAATCCATAAAAGTTGTACCCATGAGGTGCCTCCTGTTATTTTCGTCTGCTTACGGGTTTTAAAGTCGGTTTAGAATACGGCAGCGAATGTGTCGGCTAAGCCGTCAACAATGCTACGGACTTGGCTGTCTGCCTTGTCGATCGCGTCCATCGCGCTTTGGATGTTGCTCGTGATCTTCTTGACGTTCGCCAAGCACGGGCTCATCGCATTGGCGATGGTTTGGGAGACGGAGCCTACGAAGGCATCAGCGTCGCTACCGGTCCAGGCACCCGAGGTGATCTGGCTAATAAACCCTTTGATCGTGCTTTCGATCAGGTTTTCCATGATGTTGCCTTGTTGCATCACAGTCTGCATGACGCCTTCGACAACTTTACGTGCTAACTTCAGCAGAGCTTTCTTAATAGAACCCATTGTATATCTCCTCTTTAAATAATATCAGGTCGGAACGGAACTTAGTTAAAGAGGCCGCGGCTGCGTTGCTCAGCCTCACGCATGTCGTCAATTTCGCGTTGGACGTAGTTACCTTCGTCACGCAGGCGTTCGGCCAGGCGTTCGATCGCCGGGGCAAACTTACCGTTGAGTGCGTCCACAAAGGAGTCCCCGCCCATACCCAGAAGGGCACCGTTGCCAATCATTTGGGCTACACGCTTCATCGCTTCGGCAACTTCGCTGAGGTCTTCGGCTGCGATATTGAGGGTGGATTGCATTTCCTCAACTACCGCGTATACCATCTTTTGTTGGTCGGCCATTGGTATTTCCTCCAGAAATTTTCTTCGCTAACGTAAGGATTTAGAAGTTAAAGGTGAAGCAGCCTTGTGCTTCTTCTTCGGCAGCTTCCATGATCTTGATGATCTGCTGCGTGACGTTGCCCATCTCACCCAATGCTTGGGAGAGGCGCTGCACACCCGGCATGACTTCGTTATCCATACGAGCGTAGAACTGGTTAGCGTGGTCGCCGACCCAGTTGTCGCTTTGGCAAGTCTGGACGTTGTTTTGGATGCGCTGCAAGATCTGACGGACTTGTTCTTCTAATTCGCCAGCCTGTGAGCTGATCTGGTTCATCTGCTCATACTCGATTTGTACTTCAGGTGCTCCCATTAGTAAACCTTTCTGAAAACTGTTTGCGGACGGACGATTGCGTCGTTTCAAGACGCTATATTACGGATAATAACGGAAAAAAACCTCGCTGTCAATTAAGGTCTGTCTAACATTCCATAAATGTAAAAAAATTTAGACAGTTACCCTAAAAACGCATCCAGCAAAATGCCGATTACAGCGAAAGCCGCCAGCCCAACTACAGCAATCATCAGAATGCGCAAGTAATTACGTCCGACTTTTGGCGGCGGTACATCGCCAAAAATTTGTACCAGTTCGTTACGGAATTGCCCGACGGATTTAAACCGATCTTGTTGGCGGTTCATAATTGCTTTGGAGACAATCTCATTGACACGAGTGGGGTTAGGCACATCGCGCCGATAGATCATGTGCTTCCAATCTTGCATGTTGCGGATTTCATTGAGGATTTCCTCATCACTGCGCAGCACGTAAGACACCGCCGGTTTACCAGCTAGCATTTCGTACATGAGAATACCCAGGTTATAGACATCCGTTGCATTGCTCATTTGAATGTTGCTCGGATTTTGGATAATCTCCGGTGCGGTGTAGGCCGGTGCGACATGATGCCGGATTTGGTTGATCCGCTGGGAGGAAAGTTGCTCGGTCTGTTGGTAAACTACACCCGCATCTAATAATGTAGGTCGTGGGATGCGCGTCTTCTCATCACGGGTAATTATCACTACATCGGGGTTGATGTTGGCGTGCAAAAAGTTGCCTGATTTATGAAGGTTGGAAACGGCATTCGCCAGCCCAATCGTGATCCATGCGGCATCACGATACCAAGGCTCAGGGTTTTCTAGCAGGAGATCACGCAGGAAAGACCCGTTGATGTAGTCAAAGAGAATATAGTATTTGGTCTCGCTGCGAAATACCGCCTTGCCATAGGGTGGGTCATCGGCGGAGGACGGGAGGTAGGGCGGCAACCAATCCGGCAGGCCCATGATGTTTTGGCCTTGTAACTCCCGCATTTTTTGTGCCTCCATCTTCAAAATTTCTTCGTGCCCTTTGTGGGCAACTTTGAGCAAAATCTTGATGTCGCCATCTTCTGTAGCACGTTCTGCTTCATAGATAGCGGCTGTGCGGAACAAGCGCAGCAGACGTACAACCTTAATATCTCCTAAGAATTCGCCATATGTCAAGACAATCGGCACATTACCCACTGGACAGTCGATTTGTTGACACCACAGATGCCCATCACCGGACATTTGACCACAACGCGAACAAACTATCTTCATCACGCACCCCTCAAACCATGTTTTGTGAACGGACGATTATGTCATAATCTTGCCTTGATTTTGTTTTTGATGCAACTTGTTTGCACGGAAACAAGAATGCGTGCATAATTTTAAAGACTGTGTTGTGAGTTTAGTGAGGGGAAGATTGCAGTGGCTGACAATCCCGGAAACCAAGGGAAACGTTATGCAGACCGGCCACCACGCATACAGCCGGAACTGCCAGAGAAAGCAATACCGATACCCCAACCGCCGGATGACGCGGCGGGTAATGTATCAATCCTACAATCTTTATTCCCATTGATGACCATCATCGGTTACGTGATGATTAGCTTTTTGGGGCAGGGGCGTAGTCTGTTGTTCATCATTCCGATGGGGCTTTCCGTCGGTTTGTCTAGTATCTACACATTTTGGAGCTTCTTCAAAGCACAGCGAGAATTAGCAGAGAAGAAGAAAGAATATGATAGTTTGCTGGCAGAAATGCGCCGTGATATGGTGGATTACCATAATACACAGCGTCGTTTTTATGAATATAATTATCCAGAACCAGATATTACATTAAGCGTTGATGGGATAAGTCCTGATAACCGTGCGGGGTCGCGCTTGTGGGAACGTCGCACATTCGACCATGACTTCTCTATGATCCGCGTTGGGGTTGGCTCACGCCCCTCAACGGTGATCTACGAGGCGGAACGCGGCCAGGGTGAAGAAGACCCGCAGATGAAAGATGCCATCAAATTAGACGAAGACTCGCGGATCGTCTTTGATGTGCCGATCACACTGCCCATGTATCAGCAGGTGATAGATGATAAAGAAGAGGGCGACGAGCCGAAAAATCAGGTGCGTCATGCGATGGGTATCGCTGGTGACCCTGAGCATGTCTATCCGCTGATCCGATCGGTGATCTCTAATTTTACAGCTTTCCACGCGCCCAACGACGCGAATCTGTATATCGTCGGTGTGAACCGTGCGGAGAAACAATGGGATTGGATTTATGACGCTAAGGACAAATCCGAAGCCCATGCGCTTAAATCCCCACAGGAGAAGAAAGCACCACGCCAACCGTTAATACCACACTTTGCCTTGCCTAAGTCCGATAGGGATGCGGAATTTATACCCGTTTGCTTTGAAGATCCCCAGGGTAAGCATGAAGACCGCGAGCAAGACCACGTAGCGAAATTCTGGAAATTGCTCAGTAATGAAATTGATCGGCGTGACCTTCGCTTGCAGGATGACAAAGATCAGCGTGACTCGATTAGTTTGCCCTTGCAACTCGTGGTCGTGGATATGCTTGATGTTTACGATACCAGTTCGCCAGATACTTTTCTGGAGAACTCGATGCTGCGCGATGTTGAGGCCGAAGCTGCGGTTTCAATGATTATGCAAAAAGGGCTGACGCTAGGGTATGCGATTATCTTCCTGCTGCCTGTACGCCAGAAGATACCGAGCGGTTGTACAGCCATTATCGAAGTCGAGAAGATCTATGGGGACAACGAACGGGTTGACTTCCGTTATGCCGAAATCGGCTTGAACACGACGCGCTATGTCGGTATGGCTGACGGCATTATGCAGACAGAACGCCTAGAAAACTTCGCCCGTAACTTGAACCGCTGGGCTGTGCGCCGTAGCTACGGTGAAGGCATCCCGGATGCGGTGACGCTGCTGGCGATGAACCGCGTTTCGAGCATTCCTGAGCTAGACATCCCGTATCGCTGGGATATGACGCGCTACGCGACGGAAGCCGTCGAAGAAAACGGCAAGGAGATCGAACCGGCTGCGGACTGGTTGCGTGTGCCGATGGGCATCATGTCCAACGATGAAATCCGCCGTCTTTACTTTAAAGCGGACGGTGACGGTGTGCATGGTATGGTCGCTGGTGCGACTGGTTCCGGTAAATCTGAGTTGTTGATGACGATGATCCTCGGCTTATCAATAGATTATCATCCGTCAATTGTGAACTTCGCCTTGATCGACTATAAAGGTGGTCAGGCGTTTATCCCCTTCGAGAGTTTGCCGCATAAAGTAGACATCGTGACAAACTTGGGCGGTGCAGCGGTTATCCGTATGTTTAAGGCGGTGCAGGCGGAGCTTGACCGTCGGTCTGCTATCAACACTTTTACGGATTCCAAGCATATTGTGGACTACCGTAATCAGGGCTTGCACCTCTTGGATCGCGATACATTTAAACAGCGGTTTAATCGCGAGAAAGAACCGTATGCCCACTTATTTATCATCGTAGACGAATTTGCGGAGATGATGGCGGGTAATGCTGAGTTTAAAGACCAGTTGAACAGTATCACGCGCTTGGGGCGTGCGCTGGGTGTGGTACTCATTCTTGCGGCGCAGCGCCCAACTGGTGTGACTGATCAGATGCGGGCGAATATCAAGATGAAGTTGAGCCTCCGTGTGGAAACCCGTGAGGAAAGCTCGGAAATGCTCCGCCGCCCGGATGCAGCTTATCTGCCGACAGGTATTCCAGGGCGTGGTTATCTCCAGATCGGTAACGAAAACTTGGAACTGTTGCAGGTCGCCTGGAGTGGTGGGAAGTACAAGCAATACCGCGAGTTGATCGAAACGGATCCTAACCGCGTCAATTGGTCGGAATACAATAATCGTACCGTTATCTGGCCGGATCGCTTAGACCGTGAATACGATGAACCACCTGCACTCTTTGAGGTGTTGGTGGATTATATGGATCGTCTGACGAAGAATGACCCCACCTACGAGCCACAACTTAAACCCTGGCCCGATCCACTGCCAACTTATATGGCTCTGGGTAAATCTGTGCCGGAAGGAGGCCGCTATCTTGAGCATGGTGACCGCTTATTCCTTGAGAAAGAACGCGAAAAACGTCGTTTGCCCGGCCATGACGAAGATTATCTCTCGAGTTTGCCATTGAATCCGGCTGTAACCCGTTGGGAAGATTACGACCCGGAAACAGCGAATAATCATTACTTGTGGCAAGGCGTTGATTGGCAAGAAGAAGCGATGGATGCCATCATCGGGTTGGCAGATGACGCTGGTCGTGCGAACCAACGCTTGCTCTGGGCACAACTGCGGCGCGGGCATATGGCGCTGACAGGATCATCTGGTTATGGTAAGACGACATTCTTGCGCTCGGTGGTCACGAGCTTGGTCTCGCTGCAATCGCCGGAAGAACTACATATCTACGCGCTGGACTTTGGCGGTCGTCAGTTAGAAATTCTGGATGATTTGCCGCATGTTGGTTCTATCATCCGCCCGGATGAAACCGAGAAGATATTGCGCCTTATTCGTTCTTTGGACGATGAGCTTGAACGCCGTAAGGAGATGCTCTCGGAGGCGCGGACGACAAACGTTTACAGCTATAATAGCAACATTGTTGCACGGCGTAAGCGTGGGGAAGACGCGAAATTCTTGCCCTCGATCCTTGTTCTGGTAGATAACTTCGCCGAGATCAAAGAAAATATGGATGAGATTATCGGCCCGATTATGTCAATTGTCCGTGAAGGTTTGAGTAACGGCATCCATTGGGTAGCGACGGGTGAGTCTCCGAATTCCTTCGGTAAGCTGTACAATCTGTTCACGGAGCGTATCACCTTAAAACTAGCGGATAGTGCCGATTATGGTACGGTCGTCGGACGTGGTGTACCGGGTATGGAAGATGCACCAGGACGCGGCTTTGTCTCGATGGATCGTACACCGTTGGAAGTCCAAGTTGCCATTCCTATCCCTGTAACGGAAAAAGACCGCAAACAGGAGAAGGACGAAACCAACGTTCTCAGCGAGTTTGCACGCAAGATGAACCTTGCCTGGGAACGCAGCCAAGGCGCACCAGAACTCCTACCGCAGCCCATCTTGGAACTGCAAGAACTCGTTACGTTTGATGCGGTCTTACAAGATTTGCTCGAACCGCCGGAAACCCCTGCGAGCTTCTTCGGTATTGATGATCGAACATTGGGTGTTGCCATTGCCGAACATACCCGTGCTTTACCGCACTTTGTTATCACTGGGCAGCAGCAAACGGGCAAGACAACGGCGATGCGTAACATGATCCTATCGTTGGCACTCCACTACTCGCCAGATCAAGTAGCGATGGTGTTGATTGACCGTCTAGGGTATCTGTTTAACTACGGTGGTGATCGCTCGCTGACCGAACTCCCGCACGTCATCATGTCCGTGACGGAGCCTGAGCATCTCAGCCAGATGATGTTCCATTTGAACTACGAGTATAAAGAACTCGAAGCAAAAGAAATGCATCAGCGGGATCTGTTTATCTTCCTGGATAACTACGATGACTTCAACGAGTTGAAGCCTAAGATGGAAGCTCTAGTGCAGTTAACCCGTACTAACCCAGAGCGCCCGGTGCTGCACTTTGTCGTGGCGGGTTCGGATAACGCCATGCGTTCGATGACGGACTTTTTACGTCGTATCACGCGCTTCGGCTTGGCGATGGATAATAAAAGCGTTCAGGCGCAACCCTTTAATGTGAACTTGCGCCGCAATATGCGCGAGGCAGAACTTCCCATTGGGCGCGGGTTTATCGTCAAATCGGGCAAGGCCAACATGCTCCAAGTGGGTACACATGGCACCCGCGACAAAGCGCAAGAAGAGGCGTTGGATGATTTGATCGATCGTGCTGTACGTCAATATGAAAACGCAGACCGTGCGGATTGGTACCCGATACCTGTTGAAGAAGTCTTCGACCCGATGGCGAAGTACGGTCCCTTCACGGAGCGTATTATCGAAATCGCAGCGGAAAAAGAAGGTGTGTCAATCGATGTCATGCAGATGACAGCAAGCAACATGACCAAAGAAGAGATTATCGAATACGCTGAAAATAACGAGATTTTCCCGATCTTAGATCAGGAAATTGAAGCGGGTAAGCTCGTCTTGCCAGATGCCAACGGTAGCAGCAACGGCCAGGCAAAGGAAGAAGACATTCAACCCGAAAAGACGGATACGCCAGAACCCGGCGCGGATTAAACGGAGGCGGATGAAGTATGTCAAACCCATTGCAAGAAACACACGTTGAAGTCTTTATTCGCATTTTAAGCGACGATCAAACTCAGCGTGCGTTTGTCAGCAAAGAAATTACGGTGGCGCAACTCATCAGCGAAACGCTGAACGAGTTTACCAAAGAAAAAGAGCTTAACGAAAACAGTGAATACTCTATCTCACTGGGCGAGCAGGTGATCTCCCGCGAGGAGGTCATCGGCGATATTGCGGATTTATCCGGCCAAGAGCTTAAGCTCGGTTATATGCAGTTCGTGACAGATGAACAACCTGCCATACAAGAGGAAGAATTACCAAAGCCCAAACCCCAAGGGCAATTAATCTTGGAGTATCAAGGCACGCCATCACAGCGTTATGCTATTCGGCACTATCCAGCACTTTTAGGTAGGCCGTCGAATATCGTTGGTGAGACATCAACTGAGATTTTGGCCGTTGATCTTAGCAATCTCGAAGATAAGGGCAAGCGGACAGTTTCCCGGCGGCATGGTCGTTTGCTGCGTATTGGTGGGCAACCTGCCGTAGAAACCCTAAACCCTGGCAATCCTGTATTCGTCAACGGGCAACAGGTTATTGCTGGTGAACCACATTTGCTCGAACCTGATGATATTCTCCGTTTGGGCAATATCTATCTACGTGTTATCTTTGAATAGGTTTTACAGGGCACAGGCAATCTGTGCCCCTCACTGCTGTTACAATCGTAAGAGCTGTGCTATATTTGAATTCTGTGTGTTCTATAACGTAAGGACATCATCGGCTCTATGAGTGATGCCTACATCCAAAATCTAATTGGCAAAGAAATCGGTGGCGGGCGCTATGTTATCCGGGGGCATCTTGGCTCTGGCGGCATGAGTCATGTCTTGCTGGCGCAAGATACGAATCTACAGCGCCCGGTAGCGTTGAAGTTGCTGACACAAAGTTTAACGTCTGACCAACAAGTGAAAACGCGGTTTGATGCTGAAGCAAAAGCGATTGCTTTGCTAGAGCATCCAAACATCATCCCGATATTTGACTATCAACCGGCGACAGACAACGCATCTGCATTTTTTGCGATGAAGTATCTGCGGGGCGGTACATTGCGTGATCGCCTCGGCGGTGGGCAGCGTTATACGTTAGAGCAATCTGCCGATCTCACACGCAAAATCGCCAGTGCTTTGCAATATTGTCATGATCGCAATATCGTTCACCGCGACATTAAGCCGTCAAATATCATGTTTGATGACAATGGTGAGCCTTATGTTGTGGACTTCGGGATTATTAAAGACCTGGAGACGGATCGCACTCAGGGCTTCCGGGTAGGTACGCCAGAATATATGTCACCAGAGCAGGTGAAGGGGACACGCGTCAGCGGTGCGACAGATCAGTACGCGCTGGCTGTGGTGGTCTACCAGAGCTTGACGGGGCAGTTGCCTTATCTTGTCGGTGGTAATGCGAACGATCCATCATCTGAATATGGTTCTAGCGGGCGGCCAAAGGTCAAAGATGCTAAAACATCTGGTAGCTTCATGGAAGCCGCCTTAGAGCAAGAACCAATCGATATCACCTTGATGCGCCAAGATATGCCCACTGCGGTTTGGCCGGTTCTTAAAAGGGCGATGGACAAAGACCCAGCTAATCGTTGGGCGAGCATCAGCGAATTTGCCCAAGAGTTCGAGAAAGCAGTCCGGCGGCAAAGTGGCGGTTTGTCGATGTCGCGACAACAGCGCAATTTCTTAGTCATTGGTGTTATTGCCGCATTGATTGTTGTTATCGGCGGTCTTCTGCTTGTATTGCTCTCTGGCGATGGTGATGGTGATGATACCGGTGCGACACAGACATCTGTCGCCATTTTACAAACGCAGGACGCGATCAACTTTGCTGCTACTGATCGGGTTATGACACAAACGGCAGATGCTGCACGGATTGTTGCGGAGACGCAGACTGCTGTTTTTAATGCGGCGTTGGCAGCACAAGCCACGGCAGAAACAGCGACAGTTGTCGCGCAACAAACGTTTGACGCGCAATTCGCAGCGACTCAAACGCAAGATCGACTTGATATTTTGGGTACGACTACCGCAATCGCCATGACAGACCAGGCATTTGAAACGCAATTAGCAGTTAATATGGAATCGACTGCAAACGCGCAGGCAACGGCTGACGCGCAGGCAACAAGCGTACAGGCAACCGCACAAGCGGAAGCGACGAACGTCCAAGCGACTGCTGATGCACAAGCGACTGCTGATGCAGAAGCCACTAATTTTGAAGCGACTGTCCTAGCAGAAGCGACGAACGTACAAGCGACGGCCAATGCACAAGCGACGGTCAACGCACAAGCGACCTCCAATGCACAAGCGACGGCCAACGCACAAGCGACCTCCAATGCACAAGCAACGGTTAATGCGCAAGCGACCGCTACACAGCTTGTTATCGTACAGGCTACACAAGATGCTGCGGCTACATTAACGGCAATCCCGACCCCGACACCAACGCCTGTTCAACCTGTGTCGATTGTATTCCAAATACAGAATATAAATGGTACATGGGATATTGCTATTTTTAACCTTGAGGATCGTGAACTTCAAATTATATCAGAAACCAGTTGGAATGATTACTTGCCTTATCCATCGCCTATTGAGGATAACATCGTAATAACATCTGATAGGGACGGTAATGATGAAATCTACATTATCGGAATGAATGGTCAAGTCATACAACGTGTGACTGAGAATAATGCTAGAGATTTACGTCCTGTTTGGTCTCCAGATGGTTCTCAAATAGCTTTTGTCTCTGATCGAACAGGTGCGGAAGAGATATTTGTCCATGACTTATCCAGTGGTGATGTTGAACAAATAACGGAATTTGATAATGTTGATAACCGTATATTCCGTCTCTCATGGTCAAATAATGGTGAAATGATTGCCTTTGACTCGAATCATGAGGGCAATAACAACATATACTATATCACTTTATCTACGAGTTCTATCACACGTATCACTGATGTATCACGTAGTGATTTTGATGCGTTTTGGTCGCTAGATGACCAACAGATTGTTTACACTTCACGAAGAGCGGATGATGATTTTGATCTTTACATCATTAATAGTGATGGTTCGGGCGATCAGCGTATATTAGACACATCATATAATGATACACGTCCTTCTTGGGCACAAACTAACGACAGAATTTTATATACAACTGATGCGTCAAATGCATCTGGATTGTATTACTATGATGTTGACCTGCAAGAAACGGTTTTGATTTTTGATGAACGTGTGTCTCGTTCTCCTGTTTGGATACAATTCCCTTGGTAACTACTAGCAGAGTGACGAATCGTTATTGAAGAAAGGCTGTGTCAATACAAGAAAACTACTTTATAAAGCCCAATTATGTTCAACGTAAAGAGAGCATATATTTTACTGATATTGTCAGTCAACCTAATATAACGCATCAACCAGATGCATATAGATTAGCCGCTTTCCTGGCAGAGCGGCTTGGTTGCGCGACAATTATCGATATTGGGTGTGGCAGGGCACATAAATTACAAGAACTTTCTTCATCCTTCCACATCATTGGCATTGATTTTGGTGATAATATTCAATATTGTCGTGAAAAATATAGTTTTGGCGAATGGCTGGAATGCGACTTTGATGAAGCAAGACAATTGAGTCTTGATCAATCTAAGCTAGAAGACGCTTTTATTGTGTGCTGTGATGTCATTGAACATCTTCAAATGCCAGAAAAACTCTTACATATGCTCAAGAATATGCTTGAGAGTGCTTCTGGTGGGATTTTAACGACTCCTGACCGTATTCGCGTACATGGAATACATCATAACGGGCCGCCACCTAATCAGCATCACATTCGTGAATGGTCATTATCTGAACTGGAAAAGTTTGTTAGTAGCTATGGGATTAGCATAAACTTTGCTGGTTATACTGTCAACAATTCGCGTGATCGAGAGAAAAAAACTTCTCTTTTGATACTAGGTGATAAGCCACGCCAGCTTATTGCTCCAAAAAACTTTCAGATTGTGTCAATCATGCATGTGTTTAATGAGAGTGATATTCTTGCTGACTCATTAAATCATCTGATTATCAATGGCATTGATGTTGTCGTTGTCGATAATTGGTCAACTGATGGTAGTTATGAGATAGCGCAGCAGTATTTAGGCTCTGGTGTGCTGAGAGTTGAGCGCTTTCCTGAGGTAGATCAAAAACAATATCATTGGAGTAGCCAACTAAAATACACCGCAGGTTTAGCTAAGGAGCTAGACGCAGACTGGTTTATTCATTCTGAAGCAGACGAGTGTCGTTATGCCCCGTGGGAAGGTGTGTCACTTAAAGATGCAATATATTATGTCGATCAATGTGGCTTTAATATCATTGATAATGTAGTCTTAAATTTCTTGCCGATTGATAACGGTTTTGAAAACTCTAGCATACCTTATTATGATTACTTCACTCATTGCATATTTGGTCGAAACTCAGGATATTTTAAACAGTTAAGAATGTGGAAGAACCTTAGTCTACCAGTTGATCTTGCTTCGAGTGGTGGTCATGTAGCAAAATTTTCTGGAATGAAGCCTTTTCCTTTCTTATTTATTATGAAGCACTATCCGATGAGGTCCACGTCTCATGGTAAACGTAAAATATTCCAAGAACGAAATCCCAGATATAATCATGAAGAATTAAAGCATGGGTGGCACAGGCATTATGATTCTATTGATTTTGATTATACATTTATATGGGAAAAAAGCAGCTTAATAGACTACAGAAAACATTACACAAATCGAGAGTTTCTGGTGGAAATTCTATCGCGCATCGGTTTAGAGTTAACGCCAATAGCTATTCAGAAAGATGATGATTCTCGACAATTTCCTAGTCCTGATACACTGATTGATGAAAAAAAATCGATGGCTGAATCAGATATCGTCTTTGATAATAGTGTCGATATTTATGAGCATAAATATAATATAGTTAAATTTGAGTTAGACTATATTAACAGTACTAAAGCATGGCGCTTGGTACAAAGTTGGTATCGTTTTAAAAGTAAACTTTTACCCTCTGGCTCAAAGCGGGAACGCGCCTATTTTCTGCTACGTTCCGCGATGAGCATACTTTTGCGTCAAGGCCCCTTCGCGCTGACCAACCGCTTGATTAAATGGTTACGTGGCGAACGGCGTTATCCCCCATCAACATAAATCATGTGATAGCATCTGTTCAGCAGTTTGCGGATAAAGACGTTATAGCCGCAGGCCAAATGAGGTTGTAGAGATAGCGAAATATAAATCAAGCGAAGACCATGGTCTTCGCTTGATTCACACAGGAGAGAAATGACAAGGGGTTAGAAAATTTTGCCGATGTAGTTTTGCTCACGCGCATAGCGGAGCAAATCCTCACGGAAATCGGGATGTGCGATGCCTACCAAGGCATGAACACGCTCGGAGATGGTGCGCCCATACAAGTCTGTAACGCCGTACTCTGTGGCGATGCAGTGCACATCATAGCGTGTGGTGACGACACCCGC
>DAOTTT010000211.1:0-6258 GCA_034437635.1 Anaerolineae bacterium
TTGATGATGGTCAAGAAGCTGCCGCGACTCGTCAAAATCGCCATGCTGCCCGCTGGCCGATTCGGGAATTCATCAAAAAACGGTTGAATTTTACGGGCCAGGTAGCGAACAGGCGGCCCCGCCTTGAGTTCACGCGCATCTAGCAGCAGGTGAATGTGTTGGTCGGACGATGCTCCATTGTACACATCGTAAAGCTGCTCAATGAACGCATCAACCGCTTGACGTTCATCGCCCATAAATTTAAATTCGTGGATGCCGTTCTCGCGCTTTTGGTATTTACTATAGATTGAGCTTTCTTGAGTCATCATATCTTATTTACCCCTTTTGCTATATACCTATCGTGTATAAAAACGGTGAGAGTTAGATAGCCCTCACCTTAACCAATTGTTATTTGCGGAACTGCGTATGTGACCATTCTACAAAGAGATCGACCAAACGTAATCGCTGATACTTCCCGGTCGATGTCACGGGGATGTCTTGGCCGAAGACAACGACCTTGGGCGACTTCTCAAAAGTCATGCGCTCGCGGCAATGGGCTAAAATGGCCGCTTCATCCAATTGTACACCGTCTTCCGGCACAATGTACGCGCCGACTTCCTCGCCGTAGTAGTCATTTTTAAAAGCGACTGCTAGACCAACTTTAACACCGGGGATTTCTAACAACACCTCTTCGATGTCGAACGGGCTAAACTTAACCCCACCGCGATTAATCAACTCTTTGATGCGACCGGTGATGAAGAAGAAAGGCCGTCCGCGCTTATCTTCCATGTAAAAGCCTTCATCGCCACTGCGGAACCAGCCAAATTTAAACGTCTCTGCGTTCGCATCTGGCCGCTTGAAGTAATGCTTCATGACGTTGTGACCACGTATGCACATTTCCCCGCGCTCACCGGGGCCGAGCCGCTGCCCGCTGCCATCCGCGCTGAAGATCGCCATTTCGTTCGTATGCACGGGCATCCCAATGCTTGGATACCCATGCTCAAGCATCCAGCTTTGGTGTGTCTCCCAACTGATGTCTATGGGCAAAAAGCAAGAATAGCAAGTCGTCTCGCTGAGGCCGTAACCATGCAAAATGGTAAAGCCGAAGGTATCTTCAAAATCGCGTACTAAGGCCAGTGCCAAGGTCCCCGCCCCGCAGATAAAATGGCGGAAGTGCGTCAAGTCACGGCGAGAAATTTTATCACCAAACAGCCCGTTACCCGCCGCTTGTTGCGCTGTGCCATGTTCTAGCAGAAATTGGAGCAAGGTAGGCACCACACTGACGATGTTCACGCGCTCCCGCACGACGGTTTCCCAAAAGCGGCTGGCGGAAAACGCCCGGTTGAGCACCGTCGATGCGCCGACTAGCATCGGCGTGACCAGCGTCACCACGATGCCGTTAACGTGGTGGATAGGCAACACGCACATCATGCGCTGGCCGCCTGTAATCGCTTGGTGCGTGCTGATCGCTAAAGCATCAACCAGCAGATTGTATTGTGTGAGCACTACGCCTTTGGGTGCGCCGGTGGTGCCGCTGGTATAGACGAGCAAGGCTTCGTCGTCCAGCGTAGCGATAGTGCCATCATCCACATCTTTAATCGTGTCATCGGCAGATTTAACCGGCGCACCATCGCCCAAGAACGTCATTGGCAGGTTTTTAACCAATGTGTTGAAATGCTTATACTCCGGGTGCGGGTCGCCGCCCATCGTCGCTATCTCGTGGATGTTGGCCGCGCCGAGTTCGTCGCTACCATCACCTTTGATGATACGCTCCGCCCGCTCAAGGTAATCATGGCGCACAAGGCACACCACCGCCTCACTATTGCGCAGAATAAAAGCCAAGCGTTGGTCGTCTTCCGCGATGTTTAAGGGTGCAACGGCTGCGCCGATCACCCAGCAGGCAAAGTAAACAATCACTGTTTCCGCGTGGTTATACGCGATAGTGGCGACCCGATCCCCACGCCGCACGCCAAGGTCATCGTGCAAAAAGTTCGCCGTTTGATGCACACGCACGTTGAACTCCGCAAAGCTCAGTTCTTCGCGGTTGCCGTCTTTATCTAGATGGATTAAAAAAGGCCGTTTGCCAGCGGTTTTCGCGTGTAAGGCCATCACATGGCGGATGTTACGAAACGGCACCATGCGCTGCGCCTGCGGGATGCCATTGAGAATATGGGCAGCTTCTAAATTTTTTTCAGTCATAAAAAATATCCTTTTTTCACGCCTTGTCGCGCCCTATTGTATCAGGTTAGAACGACCATCGGCATCCTATTGTCTTTTATGCAAAAGGATTGCCCTCACCTGGGGGATGCGCTACTATTCGGCTATGAATTCAAGGAGACACGTATGATTAAAGCGTTAATTACCGGCGGTGCTGGCTTCATCGGCAGCCATCTTGCAGAGCATCTCATCAATCTCGGCCAGAATGTCACCGTCATTGATGACCTGAGCACCGGCCAACTCAAGAACTTGAGCGCCATCGACGGCCACCCCAATCTACACATCATCATTGAAGACATCCGCAACGTCCAAGTTATGGATCGCCTCGTGAGCGAGTGCGACATCATCTATCACTTAGCGGCGGTGGTTGGGGTGCATAAAATCGTCAGCGAGCCGATCAACACGATTGAGATCAACATCGGCGGGACGGAAGTTATCTTACAGACAGCACGCCGTTACCGCAAAAAAGTGATGATCGCATCCACTTCGGAAGTCTACGGCAAGGGCGTGAGCTTCCCCTTCGGTGAGGACGACGACCGCCTGCTTGGGGCGACATCGCGCAACCGTTGGGCATATGCAACCTCTAAGGCCATTGACGAGTTTCTCGCCTTTGCCTATCACAAAGAGGTGGGCTTGCCCATCGTCCTATTCCGCCTGTTTAACACCGTCGGCCCCCGGCAAACGGGTAAGTATGGTATGGTGGTGCCGCGCTTCGTCAAGTGGGCGCTGGAGGGCGAACCGATCCAAGTGTATGGTGATGGCAGTCAATCCCGTTGCTTTGGCAACGTCAATGATGTAGTGGATGCCATCCATCGCCTATCGGAAGAACCCAAGGCCATCGGCCAACTGTTCAACATCGGCAGCACAGAAGAAATTAGCATTGCCCAACTCGCGCAAAAAGTGATCGAAAAGACGGGCAGCCAATCCGAAATCAAGATGATACCCTATGAAGAAGCCTACGAACCGGGCTTCGAGGACTTCCAGCGGCGCGTGCCGAGTATCGAGAAAATCGCCTCTACGATAGAATGGAAGCCAACAACGCCGCTTGATGTTACAATAGAGCAGATCATCCGGTATTATCAACAGGAAGGCTGATGATGGCAGAAGTCACCCGTAAAGAGGTCATTATGATTATCAACGGCAGCGCCCGCCCCCGGTTGGCTGGCGTTGATCTGAGCAACGAGAACTTGAGTCGTTTGGATTTTGAGAACGCCAATCTGCGCGGCGCGATCTTACAAGGGTCGAATGTTAATGAGGGTATTTTGCGTAACTGCAACATGACCGGCATTAACATGACCGCTACCCAAGCCGCCTATGCAGACTTTAACAAGGCCAATCTCACCGCTGGCAACCTCACCTTAGCCAACTTACAAGGCGCACGCTTGACCGCCGCCACATTGAGCAACGCTAACCTGAACGGTTGTAACCTGCAAGGGGCGAGCCTCAAAGGGGCTGCCGTTGACGGCGTGAAGTTTGACGAGGGGACAACGTGGCCGGATGGCAAAAAGGGCAGTCAAGGCAACCCTAGCAGCTACGTGTAGACGAGGTTCGGACACGATTTTTCGCATCTCTATAACGCTCAAATCATGTATAAGGACGGCAAAAATGCCGTCCAAAATAATCACACAAAGAATTTACCCGCATTGGCTTTGAGTCATACGGGCGTGATTCTTCGCGCCCCTACGTTATGATTTTCATTGTTGTAGGTGCTCTTGCAGCCCCTACTTCGTCCAGAAGGACTCGCTGAGATATTTATAGGCGTTATCCGGGAATAATGTGACTACAGTCCCGGCTTGCCCGGCTTCCGCGAGACGTTCCGCCACGCGCAACGCGCCGACCATCGCCCCGGCTGCGCTGATGCCGACTAAATACCCTTCTTCGCGGGCTAAACGCCGCGCCATCGCCTGCGTTTCTTCCGTGCTCACGGGTTGATCGTCATCTGCAAAAGAATCATCATAGATGCCCGGCGTGATAGCTGTCTCCATGTGTTTCCAGCCTTCCAAACCGTGAAACGGCGAGTCCGGCTGCAAAGAAATTACCTGAATATCCGCGTTGTATTCCTTCAAGCGGCGGCCCGTCCCCATGAGCGTGCCCGATGTGCCTAACCCGGCGACAAAGTGCGTCACAGCGCCTTCCGTCTGCCGCCAGATCTCAACACCCGTGCCATGATAATGCGCCCGCCAGTTGGCCGGGTTATTGTACTGGTTGGCGTAGAAATACGTCTCCGGTTCACGCTCGACCAGATCACGCGCCGCCAAAATCGCGCCGTCGCTGCCCTCTAGCGGGTCCGTCAGCACAAGATCGGCACCATAAGCGCGTAAGATGGCGATGCGCTCCGGGCTGGCGTTTTCCGGCAGAAACAACTTCACGCCGTAGCCCTTCGCCGCGCCGATCATAGCGTAGGCGATGCCCGTATTGCCGCTGGTGCTATCCAAGATAACTTTGCCCGGTTGCAAGCGTCCGTCGCGCTCGGCTTCGCGGATGATCTGCAAAGCCGCACGATCTTTGACGCTCCCGCCGGGGTTTGTCCACTCCGCTTTGGCGAGGACTTGCACATTCGCCGGGAGATGCGCGGTGATGCGCTTAAAGCTCAAAAGTGGTGTATTGCCTACTTGCCACTCTAGCGAAGTGGGGCGTTCGATATTCGATGGTTGTTGTATAGCGCGTAAGGCTGCGGTCATTTTGTGTCATCCCTCACGGTGAATTTGTATTATAGTCATCATAAAAAATAGAAAGCCAGTCCACACACTAATCAAAAAGGCATGGCGCGTTTATTCCACTTAAGGGAATGCCATACCTGGGATGTCGTGTCATGGACTGGCTGTGATAGTCAGTCGGTCGTTTGTTTACGACCCGTCAGTGCTTAGGCAATACCCCTTTGCTGACAGGTACAACAGGAACGCAGCGAGAACATCGCGTCCTCCATAATCTAACGATATAACTTGAAGTGTAGCGATCTTAGGGATCGCTGTCAACTAGAATAACAGTCTTTTTATAGAATGCTCAATCAGCATTAAACCTTACTTTTGCCATTTGCTGCCATTTGGGGTAGAACATACACAGCAAAATCAAGGAGCAAAATATGGCACCTCAACCCCCTCAGTTGCTTTACCAAGCCCGCACCCGACGCGGCTCGCTGTTACGTGGCCTCATCTTCTCGTTGATCGTCGCCGCAGCAGCGGGTGGCCTGCTTTTCGCACTCAGCGCCACCGCACAAGGCGAGATCGACACAGAAACGGCCAATCAACTCGACCCGTTACTTGTCGATATTGGGCAGATCGCCGCCGCCGTCGTCATCGGCGCGATGTTTGTACGCGCTATGTTAACGCTCTACCGGATGCTCACCCGGCGCAGCGAGTGGGTGCGCGTCTATAATCAGGGCATCACCTGGGAGCGCAAAGGCGAAGAATACAAATACAGTTGGAACAAAGTACGGACGTACATCCAAGGGGCGCGGATATTGGCCTTCCTGGGCATTCCGTTAATCCGACGTGGGCGGATGACGCTCATTATGGGAGATGGCGTAGTGTACGATTTTAAGCGGCGCTTGGGCGACCCGGCCAAATTTAACGCCGCCGTAGAACCCTATATCGCGGAGATCACCGGAACGCGCATCGGCCAAGCCCTACGCGAGAAAAAGGCCGTCCGCTTGCACAAGAACTTGGTCGTGGCATCCGGCGGCTTAGTGATTGGTGATGAGCGCATTAGCTGGAAAGTTGCCGATGTCGTGCTCAAAGGCGGTCATTTACACATTGGGCGCGTGCGTGGCAAGAACAAAATCCAGACCGTTAAGCGTATTCCCATCGCCCAAATAGAAAATCTCGCCGGGTTTATGGATGTTGCTGAAAGTGTCATCCAGAATAACCAACCCCAACGCTTTAACATCAAAGCGATTATGTGAGCCGCTAGCGCATGTTGGCGTTGCTGTAATAATCATCCTGCCAGCCTTCCGCATGAAGTGCGTGTCAAATTTCAGCTTCCGTGCGTGCCAATCGTAGTCGAATTGCTCGGCAATTGCTTCTCGGTTGGCTAAACTACCGTTGCCATCTAAAAAGGTCTGTA
>DAOTTT010000212.1:0-2327 GCA_034437635.1 Anaerolineae bacterium
CCCAACGCTTCCACCGCATACCGCCGCACATATAGATTCTTATCACGCAAGCAGGCGATCAACGGCTTGATGGCACGCACATCGCCAATCCGTCCCAACGCACCCACCGCAGACTGCCGCACATCCTCATCCTCATCACGCAAGCAAGCGATCAATGGCTCGACGGCTGGTTCGCCAATTTCTGTTAAAACACCCACAAATCCATTCCTTACCTCCCTATCCTCATCGCCTAGGTATGGAAGCAAGATTGTTATATCTTCTCGGTCTTTTATCACAAGTTCATGCCATGATTGCAATGCAATAAGGTATACTATCTCTTGCGATGGTTGTGGTTGCCATTGTATGCGACGTAGGATCTCCCCAGCAAAGCGCCGTACATCTGTATAATAACCATGTAGATAATTGACAAGAACATTGACAACATTTTCGTTCACATCCATAGGCATAAAAGCAGATTGTATCTGGGCTTGCTTATACGCTTCTGCCCATATATCACTTAAGTTTTTCGACTCAAACTGGATGCTATCGAAAACCCCTTCATCCTGCGCGGCTTGGATCACATCTGCAAAGCTCGCATCTGCAAAGGCGATCCTGATGCTATCAATGGCGATATTGTATGCCTCAGAAGCCGTTTTAAAGATGCCCTCAATCAAGTCATCGACAAATGAGTTGTACTTTTGGTGAATGAAGTCTGCAATCAAGCCAGCTAGAAGATGTTTTTGTACCTGTATAAAACGCTTTAGCGCACTTATTGCGGAAGCCCGAACATAGATGTTCGCGTGATCCAAACAGGTAAACAAGGGTTGTATTGCACGGCGATCACCCAAATTTCGTAATGCGTAGATTGGATTAGCGCGTTTGAAAAGATCACTCGACGAATAGAATTTCCCATTTTGTATGCGTGGTAACGCAAACCGATAAGCCAGGAAGTCACGTAAGAACAAGTGCGAAAAACGATCGTTATTTTCATCAATAGATGCAAGAATGTTGAGGTGAATTGTCATCTCCCTGAAAGCATCCAAATCTGAGTTATCCTTGATGACATATGCAAAATCATGCGGGATCAGCACATTTTCTTCTGGTGAAATAGTATTGTCTGCCATCTTTTCGTGTTGCCCAGGCCGATAATCTTGCGCATTCCACATCGCCAGCTCACCCAGGATGTCCATCATCTCATCATATGTGAACGGCAAATCGGCGTTACGCTTTTTGGCCTCATGCTCGTAGCGTTGGCGGCAGTACGCCTCAAAGATGGCATCGCGCACGTCGCCCGCTTGCAGGTCGGCTTGATCGCGTAGTGCCTCATCCAGCTTATCCCAGGCGAACGTGATGAGGCTCAACAACAACGGCGTGCGCGAAAGGTCGCGCAGTTGGTCATCCGCTTGGATAGCGGCGTAAATATCGGGGTGATCGCTAAGGTATTCTTTCAATTGTGCGTCGGTCAAGGGTTGCAGCGTAATCGCACCATCCAGCGGGATTTGTTGCCCAATCGCGGCGTAATCCCTGACGCGGCATGTGACCAAGAGTTCATTTTGTGTGTGGATGTCTTCCACCGCGCTGATAAAGCGTTGGCGCGGGTCGTATTTTTCACCCTCTGGCTCTTGCGGATTTACCGGGCGCTCACCGCCGAGTTCGTCTAAGCCATCGAGTAACAGCAACCCATTCCCGCTTTCAATCACGGGCTTGAGCGTCTCCATCTTCCCGGCGGCGAAGTCGATGATGGGCATGGGCGGGTTGGATTTCCATGTGGCGACGATCTTCAAAATGGGCAGTGGTAGCGCGGGGTCTTCCAGGCGTGCGGCGACGGCATCGCGTGCATGAGACATCAATGTGATGGTCTTGCCTGCGCCAGGTTCACCGAGGAGGAGCAAGCGCCCCTTGTGATACTCAAACGCATCCTTAAACGTGGTGTGCGTGGGTAGTTCTTCCGTCGGTGTGTCATCGGTGAAGATGGAGCTTTCAAAGAATTCAAGGATAAGGTCTTCCGCCTCTTTTTGCGGCACCGCATCCGGTGAGGTTTCCGCTTCCAGATCAATCAGCTTAATCACCGCTTGATCCAAATATCGGACGATCTGCTGATACAGCTTTTGCAGATAATCACGGAAAGGGTCATCCGGTTGCGCTTGATAATTACCCGATGGTGTTTGTAAGTTCGGATCACCCACCAGCTTGAGCAAGCGTGCAAAGGCCGTCGGCCAATCCTTGTGAAACTCCAACCATTCCTTGTTGATGATGGGAATCGGTGGCGGTGAGTCGGTCACGCGGCAGGGGAAAGCAGGCTTTTTGACCACATCCGCGAATTGAATTTCACGCCGCACGAAGCTGTT
>DAOTTT010000213.1:0-4408 GCA_034437635.1 Anaerolineae bacterium
TTCGGCGCGGTCTTCGGTGATGGTGATGCCGTCGGCGGCCATATCAAACTCGCCATTGCTGACGGCGATAATCATGCCATCCCAGGAGGTTTCGATGAATTCCGGCACACAATTAAGGCGGGCGCAGATTTCCGCGAGTGCGTCGTAGTCCCAGCCGATGGCTTCGCCGGTTTCTTCGTCGATATAATTAAAGGGCGGGTAGGCGTTTTCGATGGCAACGGTGATAGTACGCCCTTCGAGGTCGGGCAGTTCGACCATATCGTCGCCTTCATCATCCTGGGCGAAGACGGCCATCGGCAACGCCAGGATAATCAACAATAAACTGAGCAATATTTTACGCATAAGGTTTCTCTCCTTGAGGCTATTTGAAGTGCATAACAAGTGTATCGTCTCAACAGGTGTTTAACAAATTGTCACCTTTGACGATCAAACCTGTTCACGTTATACAAGCCCGATGCTATAATGGCCGTATTCTGACGTTCAACCGCGTAAAGACAATCCCATGGCAATTGATTACATCATCAATCATAGTTGTATCCCCAAGCAAACATTAGGCACGGGCGGCATTTTGGATCGCCTGAAAGGGCAAGAACGCGCCCGCACGATCATCAAACTGTTTCGACAGAACGGCGATGAACGCCCACCTAGCGAAATGGGCTTTGAGTTCACCCGGCGTGGGCCGGATGGCGAAGAGGAAAATCGCGTCATTGTGGTGCAAGAGTTGCTCGACGCGGCGGAGGAACTGCGCCCCCTAGAGCAGCATTGCGTCGGGTGCCCGGCTAACCGCACTGATATGCCCTTTGGCTGCATGGGCTTCATTAATTACCCCATTACCGAAGCGGCGGAAAACTGGCTGCTGGATCGTCTGCCTGTGCCGGATGAACCGTTGGTCTGGTTGCTGCTTAAGCAGGTTATGCAAGAATTTAAATACGACGGCTCAACGGTCAACGAGTGGCGCGTCAACGGTGATATGTTTTTTGAAACGCCTAACGTCAATGGGCGGCGCTTGGGGGAATTATCTGTCGATTCAAATCAGGTTTTCGAGATGTTGTTTGGTCGGCGGGAGTACATCATGCCGCGCCAAGCCGCGCTCTTGCTCCTGTTCTTCCGCGCTGTAGAACGTGACCTGGAAGCGGACCAGATCAAACAGCTTGACCCAGCCCCGGTTAACCTGGAAAGCGTGTATCCGTTTGTACTCAAGGAAGATGAGAAAGACGACAATACCACCAGCGAGCTTAAGGCGTTCTTCCGGGCGATGTACTTAGCTTGGAAATTGGATGTCAACTTGCTGTTAGATGTTTAACCCCAATGCGCAAAAATCGAACTGAGGCACTATATGTCAAAACGTAGACCGCCACGCGGACGCAATCAACGCCGCCGCAACCCTAGCGGCTGGGATGCCGTCGCTGCGTGGTATGACGGCTGGATGGGCAAAGGCGGTAGCGTCCATCATCGTAAAGTCGCTATCCCTGCCGTCATGGATTTGCTCGACCCGCAACGGGACGAAAAAATTTTAGATATTGGCGCAGGCCAGGGTGTGCTTGCGCCGGATGTGGCCAAAGCTGGCGCACATTACACCGGCATTGATGTCAGCGAGAAGTTGCTTGAATATGCCGAGCAGCATCATGGTAAGCATGGGCGCTTCTTGCAAGCGGATGCCGCCCGCTTGCAAGACGACGAGCGCATCAAGGCCGGGTACTTTGATGGCGTGGTCTTTTTGCTCAGTATCCAAGATATGGATCCTTTGATTGATGTGGTGCGGGCGGCGGCGCATGTGCTGCGCGATGGTGGGCGCTGCGTGCTGCTGATGACTCACCCGGCCTTTCGTGTGCCGCGTCAAAGCGGGTGGGGCTTTGATGAAAATCGCAAATTGCAATACCGCCGGGTGGATCGCTACCTGTCGCCTTTGCCCGTACCGATGAAACAGCATCCCGGCAAAGAAAGCGGCGTGACCATTAGCTTTCATCGTCCCATTAGCGAATATGTCAATACCTTGGGTGAATGCGGGTTGCTGGTGGATCAAATGCACGAGCTAACTATCGGTGAGCATAGCCTCAAGAAGAAGCGCAGCAAAGCGGAACGCATGGCCGACGATGAAATCCCGCTGTTTTTGGGCATTCGTGCGCGTAAAATGGGGTAATCCGTGCAACCCTGGCGGCTGATACCGCGTATACAGAGCATAAGCATAAACAAGAAGGATACACAATCATGGAAAACAAACAACTCAGAAAATCAGCGGAAAATGAAGTGATTGATGGTGTGTGCGGTGGCCTGGGTGAATATTTCGGCGTTGACCCGGTTTTAGTCCGGGCGGTGTTTGTCGTCGGGACGATCGCCGGGGTCGGGTCGTTTATCCTGGTATATATCATCTTGATGATCCTCATGCCAGAAGCGGGCGCTGCACCCAAGAACGATAAACCCAAGCGCACGGTAGAAGTCCCCAAAGATGACAAGTTGCATGTCGCCAAACCCTTTGATGACTACGACGAATTCAAAGGTAAAGTCAAGCCTAACTAAGTCAAGCCCAAGCCGCCAAACTCACAGGCGGCTTTTTTTATGTCCTCTGCCCCTGGGGTGTGCTACAATGACGCGGGACATAAAGCACAAACTAAGGACACATAATGGCAGAAACATACGTTGTCACCGGCGGCGCGGGCTTTATCGGCTCACACCTTGCCGCTCGACTGCTCCAAGATGGGCATAGCGTCCGCGTGGTGGATAACCTGCTAACGGGTAAACAATCTAACTTAGATCATCTCGCCGCACTGGATGGTGATTATAGCTTTCATCAGGTCAGCATTACGGATTTAGACGCGCTGCGCCCGGTGCTAGAAGGAGCGGATTATGTGCTGCATCAAGCGGCGTTGCCGTCCGTGCCGCGCAGTGTAGCCGACCCGCTAGAGACGCATCTGCATTGTGTCACGGGGACGCTCAACCTCTTAGTGGCGGCCAAGGATGCCGGGGTTAAGCGCGTGGTGCAAGCGGCTTCTTCCTCTGCTTATGGCGACATCGAAGGCGAATATAAATCCGAAGCGATGGCACCTCAACCTAAGTCGCCCTACGGCGCGGCCAAGCTCGCGGCGGAGTATTACGCGCAAGTATTTACGGAGGTCTACGGGCTGGAAACAGTGAGCCTGCGCTACTTCAACGTGTTCGGTGCGCGGCAAGACCCGAACTCGCAGTATGCGGCGGTCATCCCCAAATTTATCACGGCGATTATGCGCGGCGATCACCCCACCATTCACGGTGATGGGTCGCAATCGCGCGATTTTACATACATTGATAATGTGGTGCATGGTAACTTGCTGGCGACAAAATCCCCGGATGCCCCTGGGCAAATGATGAACTTGGCGACAGGTGGGCGCGTGAACCTCGTTGAACTGGTTGATAAGATCAACGCGCTGATGGGAACGTCGATTGAACCGATATTTGGCCCGGAGCGCTCCGGCGACATCAAGCACTCGCGAGCGAGCATCCAAAAGGCGGAAGACCTGCTGGACTTTACACCTATCGTGAGCTTTGATGAGGGGCTAGCCCGCACGATTGCTTGGTACAAAGAAAATGGCGCTTAGGCGCTTCTCCCTTTAAGATTAAGTAGAACCTGTCAGCAATAAACAAAGTAGGTAAGTGATGTCCGATGATCCAGCAATAAAAAAACGTGTAGCGAAATTCCAAAATGCCGCTAACAAACGCATGAAGGTTCTTCAGTCGAGCAAGGCCAGCAGCGACAAGCGTATCATCGCGGCCAAATGGCTGGGCGAGTCGGGCTATGATGAAGCGATACCGTTGCTTGTGGATGTCTACACAGACCTTAAAGCAAGTAATAGCGATGATGATTTGCTGGATGCCGTGACCTATGCTCTGGGGCAGTTCCAAGCCTTGCGCGAGGAGTTAGGGCTTGGGCCGGATGATAGCTTTCAAAGTGCGCTGGATGACCCGACCAATGAACCCGTTGTGGATCGCGTCAATAACATCATCGTCAAAGGGAAGTTCGGCAAGCCGAAAAAGACCAGCGCCGGGACGCTGTGGGGTGTGGCCGGGGTGATGCTGGTGAGCATGGTGTTACTTGGTGTGATGGGCCTTGTGGTTGGCGGGGGCGATACTGACACTGCGCCCGAACCTACCGCTATCCCGCCGACGGTAGAAAGCACGCCGGAAGCCACGCCCGAACTCGACGCACAGGGCACACCCTTACCGACGGCGACCAATACCCCCACCCCCACGCCGACGATTGCGCCGAGTGAGGTTGAGCCTTACGTCCGCGCTATGAATGATGCGATCACACAAATCACGGAGCCACGCGGCCCGGTGGAGCTGCTCGCGCAGTTCTGGCAGGATGCGGCGGATACCGGACAGACGAACGGCTGTAATGAATTGCGCCCGGAGATCCCATCATCGGTGTTCGTGG
>DAOTTT010000214.1:0-2844 GCA_034437635.1 Anaerolineae bacterium
AATGGGAACCTATTATGACTGAACGTTCCGCCGCATCACGTAAACGTATCCAGAGTATTGATCGTGATCGTAAAAAGAAATCAGAGAAGCCCGCAGCGCAAAGACTAGCGGACAGCCAACCGCAAGATGGCAATCAATGGAACCCGCCCGCTATATCGAGCTTGGAAGACACGGGTTTGACGAAGCTCAATGTCGCCGATCTCATCCTCAAAGTGCTTTACAACGGTGGTGATATGACCGGCCACCAAATGGGCGATGTGATTAAACTGCCGTACAACAATGTGTTAGACTCAGTAGTTGAATTCCTCAAGCGCGAAAAGCTTGTAGACTTTACAGGTGGTGGTAGCGGCTTGGGCGAAGCAAGCTATCGCTACACATTGACCGACCGTGGTTTGCTTAAAGCGCGGGAAGCCTTAGAGCGCACGCAGTATGCAAGCGCCGCCCCGGTGAGCTTTAAGCAATATATTGAGTCACTCAAGGCGCAAAATGCCTCGCGCCCGCCTATCCACCAAGAAAAGCTACGCGGCATCATGAATAACCTTGTGATCGCTGACGAAATGCTCAGTAAGGTTGGTCCGGCGGTAAACTCCGGCCAGGCGATCTTCCTCTACGGCCCACCCGGTAATGGTAAGACGACGATGGCCGAGCGGGTCGGCGAAATGATCTTAGGCCAGGATATGTGGATTCCTTATGCCATTGATGTTGATGGTCAGGTGATTATGATGTATGACGAGATCAATCATGTCATCTCATCAACGCCAGAGGGTGAAAGGCTAGGTACGGGGGTCGTGCGTGACCCCCGTTGGATACGCATCAAACGCCCGATGATTATGGTCGGTGGTGAGTTGACAATGGACGGCCTCGACTTGCTCTATGATCCGATCAACAACTTCTACGAAGCGCCGTTTCAGATGAAGGCGAACGGAGGCTTGTTCCTGATTGACGACTTTGGCCGTCAGCGCGTTAGCCCGGTGGAATTGCTCAATCGTTGGATCGTCCCGCTGGAAACCAAGGTTGACTTCCTGACTTTGAACAATGGTCGTAAGATCGGTATTCCCTTCTATGTGATGACGATTTTCTCTACTAACCTTGACCCGAAAGACCTGGTTGATGAAGCGTTCTTGCGTCGTATCCGGCATAAGATTGAAGTGGGGAACCCTACGTTGGAGGAATTTAAGCAGATCTTCCAGATTATGTGCAAGATCAAGAAAGTGCCCTGGAACGAAAACGGGTTTAATTATCTCATCCGTGAGTGGTACGATACCTATGACCGGGATTATCGCAATGTGCATCCCCGTGACATCATCAATCAGCTCATTGACATCACAAAATACCTTGATGTGCCGCTGACAATGGATGACCCTGAGTTGTTGGATCGGGCGGCTGCATCCTACTTCGTCGAATTGTAGCCCATATGTGTGGGGGCTAAAAGTTGATGACCGAACAGGCGACTCATATATCCGGGAAGCGTGTCGTTCTCGTCATCAGTCAGGAGGATGAGCGTCAAGCACTAGCACACATCTTGCAGGGCATGTCGCTTGATGTTAAAGATGTGTCAACCGGGGCGACAGCCTTGCAGCTACTGGAAGACTATCCGGTTGACCTGCTTATTATGGACATTAAGCCAGCCGATATGCACGGCTGGCAACTTCTATCTAAAGTCAATGAAATTGCCGACTTGCGGCAGTTACCGATCATCGTGATAACGGATCGCGGTAATGTGCAGTTTGCAGGCAAACCGATCATTTTATTGTTACGTCCCTTGAGTATTGCGAAGTTAAAACAGAATGTGCTGGAAACGTTAGATAATTGAGGTTTATTGGTTATGACATGGTCAATTTTACTGGCCTTTTTGATCGTATTGGCAATTATGTCAGTTACAGGACGGCAGCAGGTTGCTTGGTCGGCTAAAATGCAACGTGTAAACGCTGGCTCTGCTCGCCGTGCAGAATGGATGGCTCCTGAAGTGATTGTAAAACAAGTGGAAAAAGATTATGTCACGGCGATGCGCTGGCTGCCGGAGAGTATGACGCAAAGTTGGTCTACACAATGGACGGGTGCGCCGTATTACTTTTCGGGTCTGTATCTCAAACGGCATCAGGAGATTCTCAAGCATTACCGCGTTGGGCGGACGATGCGTTATGTGGGTATTATGCGCTGCGTGCATGATGTCACTGTGCGCCATTTCTCCGACGATGGAGAGCGGTGTCTTGTGATCGACCATCAGACGGATCGACGCATGGCGACTTATAGCCTAGAAACAGGTGAGCGCCTAAATACCCAAGACTTAGGCGCAGGATCATTTGTTTATGAGATGGCGTATGACAAACACGCCAAACGCTGGAAGGTTGATCGTTACATTCAACAATTGCCTCTTGGTTGGAACAATCGTAAAAAGTCAACGCGGATGCGCGTATTGCCTGCTTTGCCGCCCACGATCGGACGGGATAATTAATGATTTTCGTCACAGGGGGGACAGGCTTTTTAGGGCGGCACCTCATCGCTCGGCTTTGTCGTGATGGCCGAGCGATGCGCGTATTAACGCGGCATCCACATGAACACCTTTGGCTGCAAACTTACCCCAATGTTGAAGTTGTCGCGGGGGATCTGGCAGAACGTCAGCTTTTGATTGATGCTGTCGCAGATTGTGATACGGTCATCCATGCGGGCGGGATTTTCCGCTTTTGGGGGGATGAACAGGTCTTTATGCAGACCAACAAGCGCGGTACGGATAACATGGTACACGCTGCGCTACAGGCTGACATAAAAAAGTTCATTCATATTTCGAGCGTGGCTGTCATTGGTCAGCCACGCTCGAAATATGAATGAACTTTTTTATGTCAG
>DAOTTT010000215.1:0-5847 GCA_034437635.1 Anaerolineae bacterium
GTCATGATTAACGTAGATACCATCGGCAGTTGGAACGACCCCCAAGGCAACATCAACGACCAAGATATTCGCCTGTTCTCGTCACCGCCTGCCATATCACCGGGGCGACAACTAGCGCGATCACTCCAGTTTATCGCCTTCAACCATGAGCTTGATCTCAAAGTCATTATGCAAGATGCCATCGACCGCGAAGGCCGCTTCGGGGATCACAATTCATTTGACGATGAAGGCTACCCGGCGGTACGCTTTATCGAAGCGTTGGAAGACACCCCCAACCGCGAAGGTAACGACACCGTTGATAAGGTGGAGGCCGCCTATCTGCTAAAATCCACCCGTACCATTCTCGGTGTTTTGGTCGCCTTGGCCGATGGCCCACCGCCGCCCAAAAACGTCACCCTGCGTGATGGTGGCAATGGCACCGCGACCGCTGTCTGGGAGCCATCGCCGGATGCTGTGCGCTATGTGGTCGGGTTACGTGCACCCGGCTCTTTGATCTATAATCCATACTTTACTGTATCGGATAATCGCGTTGATAGTTGGGATGGCTGGGGCGCTTACGAAACCTTCGCCATCGCTGCGGTAGATGCCAACGGGATGATTGGACGATTTTCCGAAGAGATTGTGATTAACCAATAAATGAGCGACGACATACAACCGATTTCCGCAAAGGAAGCACACGACATTCTCTATGCTGCCATCACCGATAAGCTCGGCGAAGATTGGGATGACGAACATCAAGGCTGGACGATCGTCAGCGGTCATGATTACATGGCCCGGCTTTCAGACGGGCGCTATACCATCGATTTTTACGTGGATCTCGTCGGTAACGTAACCATCGAAGAAAAAGACAACATGCCCAACTTTGAAAATGGGCGCTTAACCGCGTGGATGGTCTTGGGGGTTTCGCTGTTTGTAGCCTTCGTCATCGCCCGTGTCGCAGGGGTATTCTGATGATCGAAAACGCGCTGCGTATCCGCGCCGCGACACCTGACGATCTCGATCGGATCGCGGCGTTTATCGCCCCATTTGTAGAAGTCGGCAAACTCTTGCCACGCACTCTACGCGAGCTTGAAGAGCTTAAAGATTATCTTTTCATCGCGGAATACCAACAGGCAATTGTCGGCACTGCCGCGCTGGAAATCTACTCGCCCAAATTGGCGGAAGTCCGCAGTTTGGCCGTATCGCCCACTGTGCAGGGGCTTGGGGTAGGTAAGCGTCTGGTAGCAGCCTGCGTGGAAGTCGCCAAAGAACAGCAAGTTTTAGAGGTAATGGCGATCACGTCATCCGATGACTTTTTTAAAGCCTGTGGGTTTGACTGGACGCTCCCCGGTGAGCGTAAAGCCCTATTTTACCAAACCCGCGATGAAGCATGATTGTGCGGCAGAGTAAGTCAAACTATGCTACAATTGTAGAAGATCTATCAATTTTCCTACGCGGATTAATGCTGTGAGCGACGATTTTAAACCTGACATTTGGCGACTCCAGGCGCGTTTTGACACACAAGGGCTTGTCGAAGCCCTCCATAATGCTGATGCAGGCATCCGACGACGGGCAGCCGCAGCGTTGCGTGCACTGGGCGCATACCAAGCCATTGACGAACTCCAAGGCGCTTTAGATAAAGAAGCTAACCCGGAAACCCGGTCGAGCATCATCGCCGCCTTAGCTACCCTACGTCAAGAAAAGCAATACCGCGAAGCCAACCCCAACATCAACGAAGAGCTTGAGCGTAAGCCCGTACTCAGTGAGGAAATGCAGCAAATCCTGGGCGATCTTAATCATAAAGACGCGCAAAAAGTCATCGCAGCAGCTAACGCACTCGGTGAAAAAGGCGATAAAGTCGCCGTCGAGCCGTTGGTGATTATCTTCAACAACAGCGAAACGTCAATCAAAATTCGGCTAGCCGTTGCAGAAGCCCTGCTCAAGCTGGAAAGCGCCCCGGTAGAGGTCGCGCTGCTCGGTGCGCTGCGCAGCGATGATTGGAAGGTCCGCCGTAATGGAGCGGCTATCCTGGGGCAGTTGCGGGCAGAATGGGCAGTTGAGCCGCTCATCCGTACCTTGAGCGATGCCAATTCGACCGTTCGCCGCACAGCTTACGCTGCGCTCAAGTACATCGGTACACCGCAAGCCCGCGAAGCCTTAGCCATCGTCAAGCGCCGGGCACAAAAACGCCGCACAAGCGAAAATAAGATCGTCCAACCAGAAGAACCCGATAACACTGAAGAACAGACTACGCATCCAGCCATGGATGAAACACAGCGGATTATGTGGCCTAAGCGTAAAGATGACCGCACCCTTGCACCTACAAAACCCTTAGACCCCACAGTCATTGACCGCTACAACGAGGAAAATAACCAAGACAACTCTGAGGAATAACGCTGCACATGACTTTTGAAATCTACTGGGATGATAAGATCGAAAACTTGTTGTGGTTGCGCCTATATGACGAAACCACATGGGCAGAGTATCACGATGGAGTCAACGCGATGGTACAAGCCCTGACAGAGCGCGAAGAAACTTGCGACATCATCATGCTAGGGGAAACCAGTATGCCATCCGGTAGTCCTATCCCACATTTACGCCGTACAATCAAGCGTCTGGAATCCATGTCTCAGTTTGGTGTTTGTGTCTCCACCGTCACAGATTTAGGCTCTGCGGTTGATGTTGTCTTCTTAAACATCATTGGGCGTTTGCTACGTTTGAACCCGTCACGCTTCCCGACCAAACGCAGCAAAGAAGAGGCGTTTCAGTTTGTTATGCAAGTACGTGACAAACGCACCACCACAGTTTAACGCTTGAGTATATGGCGCAACGCATCATCCAGATGTGCAAAGCGGAAGTTATAGCCGCGTTCTTGCAGGAGCGCCGGGTATACGCGCTGGCTATCGAGCACTGTCGTCGCCATTTCGCCCAAAGCTAGCTGTAGTGCCCATGCAGGCACCGGGATAAACGTCGGCCAGCGCCGCACACGGCCAATCGCCTGGAAAAATTCCTCATTGGTGACAGGCGCGGGCGATGTGACGTTCACTGCACCTTCTACCGTTTCATCATTCAGCAAGTGGATGATCGCCCCGGCGACATCAGCGTTATGCACCCAGGGTACCCACTGGTCGCCTCCACCAAGCCGCCCCCCCATAAACAACGCACCGAGCAAAAACGGCGGCAGCGCCCCACCCGATACATCAATGACAATGCCAATGCGCAATAACACCCGGCGCACACCCGCATCCAAAACAGGGTCGCTTTCAGCCTCCCACAGCTTGCACACTTCCGCCCGCCAACCATCCCCGGCAGGTGTAATCTCCCCGATGGCAAGCTGCCCGCGTGAGCCATAATAGCCGACCGCGCTAGCTTGTAGCAGCGCACGCGGTTTTTCCGACGCTTGGTTAATCGCCTCGACCATAGCGCGTGTCGCATCCAAACGGCTCCGGAGCACAATCCGCTTATGGGTGAGCGTCCAGCGCCAGTTAGCGACGTTTTCCCCGGCAAGGTTAATCAGCACCGTGTCTTTATTGATGAGATGCCCCCAGCCCGTCGATGATATAGCATCCCATTGGGCGAACTGCACCGACGACACAAATAGATTGCTTTTGTCGGCAACGTTGCGCGTCAATACGTAAACCTCATGGCCGAGGGCGGCCAGTTCCGGCACCAATTGCTGCCCAATCATGCCTGTGCCGCCGCTGATGATAATCCGCATTATTTAGTCCTCTGTTGTGTCATCTGGTTGCCCGCCGACTGCGTAGACTAAAACGCCCACGCAAGACAGAACATAACTGATAATCATCCCCGCTGCTTGGAACGGCCCCAGCACATCCGGCGTGCTAAACGCTTGCCCGTGCGAACCATACCCTAGCGCATCCGCCAGCCCCGCCATAGATGCCAGCACAAGGCCAGTCATCGCCAAGCGCGTGCCGATTTGCTGTATCAAGTTCGCAGTCGTGTGCAGATAAAATGTGTACTTCACATAGACCAACGCGCCGAAGATAAACCAACTAAAGCCGACCAGTACCGCGAAAATTTGTGTAATGCCAACGCCAGGTGTCGGGTCAAGCCCCGTCACGCCGGGGAATAAGCCCATCATCATCAGGACAACGCCCAACGCGCCAATTGCGATACCGACCTGTGCCAGCCTACCCATGTCTATGCAAGCCCTTCGCGCAGTTTACGCAGCATGTTACCGTGCAAAATAGCCTTAACATCGTCTGCGCCGAAGCCGCGATCAGCCAATGCCTGCTTAATCTGCCAAAGATCAGCGACAGTGTCAAACTCCTGCGGGACAGACTCCGCGCCGAAACCACCGTCAAAATCGCTCCCAATGCCGACGTGTGCCGCGCTCCCGGTTAGTTGGCAGATGTAATCAATGATTTCCACCACCCGCTGGAGCGTCACAGCGCGTTTACCGTCACGGCGCTGCCATGTACCATCCAAAAAGTAATTGGGCAGCACCGTGCCGATTACGCCGTCGCGCTCCGCCAGTAGACGAATCATCTCGTCGTTAAGATGACGGTCCCGGTCACAAAAGCGGCGTGGGTTGCTGTGGCTGGCAATGACGATGCCCTCGTAACGCTCTAAGGCTTCCAAATAAGCCGCTTCTGCCATATGAGAAAGATCCAAAATGGCGTTAAAGCTCTGCATGACTTCCAGCAATTCGCGCCCTAAAGCCGTCAACCCGCCGGGCGCACCAGTCCCGGCGCTGTAGCGCGTGGCTTGCCATGCCGGGCCAACCAAGCGCACACCCTGCTCGTACCATTCTTCAAACTGGCGCGGCTCCAAGATTGGATCGGCATTTTCCATGAGCAACACAAGCCCTTGCTTGCGCGATTTAATATCTTTATCCGGTGTCCACGTCGCCAAAACAGCGTCTAAATCCGCTTGTGTGGTGACCAACATCAAACGATCGTCCATATCCGTCAAACGACGATACACATCAAGCTGCGTCATGCCCATCTCGTAGGCTTGACGCGGCGTTTTGTAGCTCACACGATCCCACAAACCGTCCTCTTCACCTTTAGGCGCGACAAAAATCGTCGCAAAGATCAACGCGACCCGCCCGGCCAGCGCCTCCGGCAAGCCAAGCATCGCCAAGCCGTTTGCCTGTGGCACGGCGGTCCCCTGTTCGTGCTGGCGCTTCTTGAGCGCACTCACGCGGTAATCGCGCTGATAGCAGAGGGTGTTATATGCAATATCTTGATGAGCGTCTAAGATGAACATCGCCCTTTAATCTCCTGGGTTGTCTATCCGCGTCCCATTGTATAGTGCAGATGCCCAAAAGCCAAAGATCATTTCGCTCTCATCGGAAAATCATATGCACAACGTATGGTATTTTGTATAATAAGATACATTTACCACGCTAGAAAGCTCAACTGATGCTGCGCAGGGGAAGTAAGCCGTAAGCATTGGGTTACTCATCGCATCTATACACCGGCAGCGAATAATAGAGGTATTTATTGTGACAGAAATCACACAATCTACAGATTTGAAGACACCGCGTTCACCGGGTATCATCAGCGGGGCATTTGTCGGTGGCGCGATTATGGCTCCGATTATCGCTATTATGCTTCTTGCAGATCAATTACTCGGCCTGCCCTTTGTGCCGTTTGACCTTTTCGACTGGTTAGCGCGGACTTTGCCGGGTGATATTATCCGCTTTGGTATCAATACTATTGTAGATTTTATCAACACATTTGAACTTGGGGAAACCTCAAGCGTAGCCAAAACACTGGAACACGCACAAGGCATTGCTACGGTCTTCTCTATTGGCGTTATCGGTGGGATGGTCGTCTTTGGCCTTGCCAGCATGTTGGGCAAGCGTGCCTACGCTATCGGCACGGGCATCGGTCTTGCAAT
>DAOTTT010000216.1:0-9208 GCA_034437635.1 Anaerolineae bacterium
TGTATAAGGTCATCCCGGCGTTGACCGAAGAACTGAAAAAACGCCTGGGTAAGTAACCCATACAGCACTCAGATAAATTAGATACACTAACAGGGATGGATACAAACGCCATCCCTGTTTGATTTATCGTGAGACGTAATCATGCGAAATTGGTTTTTTAATCGACGGCAACCAGAGGAAAACGACGGTGTGACCTTCAGCACTGCGTTGGATAGTTTGCTGTGGCCGCCGGGCAAAACACCCCCGCCCACACAGCAGCGTGGCCCTTGGGAAGATGACATCGGCCTCCGGGATTTGGTGCAGGCATTAGGCTATACCGCTGTCTCTGGGTCAGCTATCCGGCAGATTGTGACGGCGCTCACCGTTGATGTGGATATTATCCGCTGGCGGCAAGCTGTGCTAGAGGACTTACGCAATAATCCGGCTTTTGTTGAGCAAATCATCGCGCTTTTGCCACGCTTGAGCGAGCTAACGCACGATAATAGGCTGTTGGGTAATCGTCAGCGGGGGGTGTTATTACGCACATCGGAGCGCCTAGCGGAGTTAGAGGTTTTTACGGATGTGGTGCTTAAATTGCATGAGGCGTTGAGCGTGGCGCAATTTGAGTCAGCGGCATTAAATGCACTCCGGCAGGCCATTATCCGGCTTGTGGATGATGCCAGCTTCCAGCATTTGCGCCAGATGTTGCCGGAACTGCGCCGCCCGTTGCAGAAGATCACCAGTTTGACGATAGGGGTTAATCTCGATACAGAACTGCACCCTCGGTCAGCGATATTAATGGCGATCAATGATTTTGAGATCAACGAGCCGATGTCTTTTTTGGGGCGCGTTCTTGGCGCAGATAGCGATGCCAGCGCCGGGATTGCACCCTTGAATATTATCCCTGGTGATGCGCGGCAGCGCCCGCTATCGCCGCTTTTCCAAGATTTAGAAAAGCTCATGACGCAAGTTGCGGAGCCTGTAGAGCGCGTGTTGCGCCAATACGCCAACACCAGCACACAGCCCTTAGTGAACTTAGCGCAAGAATTCGGCTTTTTCATCGGTGCGTTAATGTTGATGCAGCGGTTGCAGGCGCGGGGCGTGCCTGTGTGTCAACCGGAAATCCGTCCAGCCGCAGACCGCCATTTTGCCGCTCAGGGTTTGGTCAATATGGCGCTTGTCTTGCATCCAGACGGCCAAGCGATACCGAGCGATGTCCGCTTTGATCAGACAGGACGCATTGCAATTCTCACAGGGCCAAATAGCGGCGGCAAGACGACCTATCTACGGAGTGTCGGCTTGGCGCAAGTGATGGCGCAAGCGGGCTTATTCGTCACGGCGCAATCCGCGCAGATAAGCCCGGTAGACGCGATTTATACGCATTTCCCCGCGCTGGAAACGCGCCAACAGGGGCGCTTGGCGGAAGAAGCAACCCGGCTACGCACGATCTTTCAGGGGATTAGCGAGCATAGCTTGGTGTTGCTCAACGAAACTTTTGCGACGACGGCCTCTAGTGAGGCGATTTACTTAGCGCAGGATATGCTCTGCGGCTTACGGATGGTCAGCACACGGGCGATCTTCGCCACGCATTTAACCGAACTCTACGAGCGCATTAGCGAGATTGAAGCCGCCGTACAAGGTGAAAGCCGCGTGTTTAGCTTGGTTGCAGGGATTACGTTGAGCGGTGATAAGACGGGTAAACCGACTTATGTGGTGAAACGTGGGGAACCGCTGGGCCGTAGTTATGCGCGGGAAATTGCGCAACGGCACGGCATCGAGCTTGAGCAATTGCGGGCATTACGCGACAGGGCGGAGTAATCCACCGCCCTGAAGAAATGATGATTCAGTCGCCGGGGACGGCTTCCGGCTCATCTTGCCAGAATGCTGGATCGTAAGCCGGGGCTTCGTTGCTCAATGGTCTATCTTCACGGTAGCCCAGCGCATAATCCGCTTGCATCAATTGGTGGATTTCGCTGGTGCCTTCGTAGATGACCGCGCCCTTGCTGTTGCGCAGGTAACGCTCTACCGGGTATTCATCGCTAAAGCCATAAGAGCCGAACAGTTGCACGGCTTCCAGCGCAGCCTTAACGCTATGATCGGTGGCATACCACTTCGCCATGCTGGTTTCGCGGGTATTGCGAATGCCTTCGTTCTTCATGTAACCGACCTTCATGCACAGCAGATGTGCGGTATCGTACCATTGTTGCATGTAGGCTAACTTCTGCTTGATAAGCTGGTGTTGGCCGATGGGCTTGCCGAATGTCTCGCGCTCGTGGGCGTATTGGATGCTGTCTTCCAGGCACGCACGGATGAGGCCAGTTGCGCCAGCGGCGACGGTGTAGCGCCCGTTATCCAGGCAGGACATGGCGATCTTAAAGCCGTCACCTTCTTCACCCAGGCGATTTTCTACCGGGACTTCGACGTTTTCCATTTTGATCCAGCCCGTAGACCCAGCTCGCACGCCGAGTTTACCGTGAATGTCGCCGGAGATCACACCGGGCATATCACTGGTGACGATGAAGGCGCTCATGCCCTTGTGGGCCGGGTTGGCCTTGGGGTCGTGCTTGGCGACGACCAAGAAGTGATGGGCTTTAGTCGCCAAGCTGATCCACATCTTCTCGCCGTTGAGGATGTAAACGTCCCCTTCGCGGCGGGCGGTGGCTTGCATCGCAGCGACATCGCTACCGGCACCCGGTTCGGTCAAGCAGAACCCGGCGTATTTTTCCCCGCGTGCTTGCGGTACTAGGAACTTTTGCTTTTGTTCTTCCGTGCCCCATTGCAGCAGGGCTTGGCTGTTGAGTCCGTGATGCACGCTCATGACGACGCGCAGCGTGGTATCGGCGCGTTCCAGTTCTTCGCACACCAAGCCCAGGGTGATGTAGTCAAACCCCTGGCCGCCATAGCGCACCGGGATGCTGATCCCCATGATCCCCAGTTCGCCCATACGCGGCAGGAAATCCGGGTTCATCTCTTGCTTACGATCCCACTCACCAATGACGGGGATCACCTCTTTGGCGCAGAAGTCGCGCACCATTTGTTGTGCTTGCTTTTGTTCTTCAGTCAGAGAGAAATCCATAAATGATCTGCCTTTTTTAAGCCTTTTTGATGTTTAGACTATAGCTGTCTTTAGGTTAAAATACCTTGCTACCATTATACCATTCGTACAAATGCTGGATATACTGAGATGACCTTACCCGACACATTGATAACCACGTATTTAGAAATGCGCACCCCGCCGCCATCGTTAAGCATTGAACCACCGCCGCAAACGCGCATTATGCCCATGAAAACGCCGGATTTAGACTTCTATCGCTTTTTATATCGCACCGTCGGTGAGCGTTGGCGTTGGCGAGACCGACTGCGCTTTAGTGATGACGATCTGCTATTTGTGCTGAATAACCCCGGCATGCGCGTGGATGTGCTCTATGTGAAAGGTGCGCCAGCAGGTTTTATTGAGCTAGAATGGGATGGGGATGAAATCGAAGTGGCATACTTTGGCCTGCGGGAGCCGTTCTTTGGGCGGGGTTTAGGGCGCTATCTGCTCAATTGCGGCATCCAAGAGGCTTGGACGCAGAAGGGCACGCGCCGCCTGTGGTTGCATACTTGCAACTTAGACGGCCCCCACGCGCTCAAAAATTATCAAGCGCGTGGGTTTACCATCTATGATGTGAAGAAGGAACCAATGCCCGATGTTTACCGTTAGCTAGTCTTCGATGCGGAAGATCTCATCAGGGATGGCGGGATTGCTCTCTACGGCTTGTGGTTCAATCTCAAAGGCAAGGTCATCATTCCAATACATGGAAAACTTAGCTGGAATGATGAGTTCATCAATGTGCTTTTGTTCTTCGGAAAGTCGGATGATGAAATCGCTCATCTCGCCTTTGTCCGGGTTGAGACAATGAACCTTAACCTGTTCAATGGTGTGATCTTCGCGGGTGAATATTTCGGCGGCATCATCCAGCCTTGTGTTGATCGCTCTCAGGCTGTTGTCGCCGGTGCTATCCAAGCGGACGAACAGATCGCTCAATGGGGTGAGCAAGGTCGCGGCGATAGCCCATAGCCGTTGCCGGATAGATTGTACCTGTGCCTCATCTTGGATGATGCGTGGTTCCTTATTCCCGCGCACAGAGCGATAGAACTCGCCATCGTAGGCTTCTACCCCGCGTTGCACGGGTAGGCGCATCGGTTTGGCGACAAAATCCCAACGCATCGCTATCGGGAAAGCGAAGTAAGCGGTTAATTCCAGCGGCACCCAAGTATTGACGGGGCCAACCTTGACCCGTGTCCGTCCGTTAAAGTTGATCTTGAGGCTATCCAATGCCGGGGGGCGTAGACTATAACGCGCTTCGATAGCGTTACGCAGTAAATCCTTGGCGTTGTTATCCCCTTGGGCAAGTAAAAGAACCGGCATGGCGTTAAATCTCCAATTTTGTATCATCTATCTAATAACTGTAACCGATTATCTAGCCATCGCTCAACAGGATGAATGTACCATGTATTTCCGAAAAATTTATGAAAAATTTGTTATGGGCACATCACAGGGTGTGCCCATGAAGGGTTTAGTAGCTTGGCACGGCGGGGTCAATGTCACGCGCCCAAGCTAAGATACCGCCTTCCAAGTTTTTGAGCTTGCTTGGGTCATAGCCCACTTGCGCCAACACTTCGATTACGTCGGCGCTGCGCTTACCGGAGCGGCAATGCACGATAATCTCGCGGTCATGCGGGATGTCCTTGAGCACCGTTTCATTTTTCAGTTTGCGCCCGGCGATGATCGCGTTTTTAGCCGCGACAATATCACCCTTTGGAATACGAAGTGTGCCATCTAATGCGGCAATTTCCCATTCATGCGGGTCGCGCACGTCCAGCACAAGCAAGTCTTTTTCGTTATCTAAGCGGTGCTTGAGCGTCTTCACGTCGATAGCCTCCATATCGTCTAAGGCGGCATCTTCGGTACTAAAATCGCTGTGATCGTGAGATGGCATACCGCAGAACTGCTCGTAGTCGATGAGTTCTACGTCTGCTTGTGGCACACTGCACACCGGGCACGTCGGGTTTTTCTTCACATTGATGGTGTGGAAGCCCATATCCAGCGCGTCATACAGCAACATCCGCCCGATCATCGGATCACCAATGCCGAGTAGCAACTTAATCGCCTCTGTCGCTTGCATCGTGCCGATTGTCCCCGGTAGGATGCCCAACACGCCACCTTCCGCGCAGCTTGGTACTAATCCCGGTGGTGGTGGCTCCGGGAACATGCATCGATAGCAAGGGCCTTGCTCTGCATAAAACACGCTCAATTGGCCTTCAAAGCGAAAGATACTCCCGTAAACATTCGGTTTGCGGAGCTTTACACAGGCATCATTGACTAAGTAACGTGTGGGGAAGTTGTCCGTACCATCGATGATGACATCATACGGCTCGAACAATTCCAGCGCATTATCGGATGTCAGCGGGACGTTGTACTTGTCAATTTGTATCTCCGGGTTTAGGTCTTTAATACGTTTTTCGGCGCTGTCCAGCTTGGATATGCCCAATGTACTATGACCATGAATCACCTGTCGCTGGAGGTTGCTGGCATCAACGGTGTCATAATCGACCAAGCCCATGCGCCCGATCCCGGCGGCGGCCAGATATAAGGCTGTGGGGCTGCCCAGGCCGCCGGTGCCGATCAACAGTACGCTGGACGCTTTAAGGCGTTGTTGCCCATGTATGCCGACTTCCGGCATAATCAGGTGACGGCTATATTGGCCGATTTCGTCGTTGGTCAGTTCAACTTCGCGGTTATGTAATGGCTGCATAGTTCCTCTTTACACTAAATTGCTCAATTGTTTATACAAGGTACGGGCATCTGCCACACCATGATTCACGGTGCGCGTTTTACCCTGTCGATCAATCACAAAGGTTGTCGGCGCACTCATCACGCCCCATTGATCGGCGGCATTGGGTTGTTCCGTTGCGTCAATCTTAACGACTTGTACCACTTCGCCCAATTGCCGCTGGATTTCTACCAGGGCGGGCTGTTGTTGTGTGCGGCAAGGGATACATCCCGGTGTAGTGAAATACACGACGGCGACTTTACCCGGCGCAAGCTGCCGCAAAATGGGATCGTTCGTGATGTCTAAAGTGTTGATATTGGCGATTTGTCGCCGCGTGACCCACACATAAGCGCCGAAACCGATGGCGGCCAACACTGCGACAAGTACAAGACGTTCTAATATGGCTGTTACTCCCGGATGGGGGCGCGGGTAAAGCCCGGCACGCCCAAGCGATTAAAACGATAGTACATCCAGCAACCCAAGCAAAAATTGAGCCAAAAGTTGAGGTTTGCCAAGATGACGACGATACCCACCAACGCCCAACCGAGGAGGGCGACCCCGCCAATGAGCGCCAGCGATGCCACCCCGTTAAAGACGGCACCCACCAGCATAGCGAAACGGTGCGGTTCCGGGTTATCCGCGATGATGTGCGGCTTGACGATGCCCAAAGGCAGGACAATGGCCTTATAAATGAGACGGTACGGTGCAACTGATGCGCCCAAGCCGCCTAATAACTGTGCGATAGCGACGAAGGCCACCAGCGGCCACCAGTTGACGATAAAGCCTAAGATGAGTAACCCAATCGTCAGGGTTTGCCCGGTCTTAAGGCCGTTTTGATCTACTCTACGAACCATGATGTTTTATTCCCCTATGCTTACGAAACATGCCTACGCCTTCGCAAGCATAGGCGGCTTATAATCGCTGAAGAACGGCAGTAGTCATCTAGCGACAACACCCGCCTGCGATGCTGGGGATAATGCGGAGGTCTGCATCTGCGTCGATTTCGGTATCAACGCCATCGAGAAAGCGCACGTCTTCGCTGCCCAAAAAGACGTTTACAAAGCTGCGGAGTTCGCCATCTTTGAACAAATGCTGTTCTAAATCCGGGTATTGGTTGATGAGATTTGCCAGCACGTCCTTGATAGTGTCGCCTTCGACTTCGATCTTGGCTTCACCATCAGTATAAGCCCGTAGTGGCGTAGGGATTTTGATGCTTGCCATAATACACTGCTCCTTGTCTCTTCATCAATTATGATGATGTATATGGTAAAAACCTTACGACAGAGGCACGGGTGGGATTTGAACCCACGTAAAGCGCATTTGCAGTGCGCTGCCTATCCACTCGACCACCGCGCCATATCTTTAGTTTTAGGCTTTCCTCACTTCCTGTTCCACATGCGGTCAAGATAACCGCCGACATATTTTTTCATCGTCTCGACTTCGACCAAGAATGAGTCGTGGCCGAATGTGGCTTCTATGCGGTGGTAATCTACCGACTTTTTGAGCCGCCGTAGTGGATCGACCAATTCCCGCGCTTGTTTATCCGTGTAAAGCCAATCACTGGTAAAGCTCAATACGAGCACATTCGCTTGTATGCGGCGCAACGCATCATAGATCGTGTCGTAATTATCGGCGATGTCGAAATAATCCAACGCCTTTGTGATGTAAAGATAGCTGTTGGCATCAAACCGCTCTGTGAACTTAAAACCTTGATATTGCAGATAACTTTCAACGGCGAACTCTGTATCAAACGTGTATTTTAAGTCGGTGTGTTGTTGTAACTTACGCCCGAACTTATCTTCTAAGGAAAGCTCGCTCATATAGGTGATATGGCCGATCATCCGCGCTACAGCTAACCCGGCATCAGGCCGTTTCTCTTGGTTATAATACGCGCCGTTGTTCCAGTTTGGGTCGGCGTAGATGGCTTGCCGCCCAATCTCGTTAAAGGCAATATTCTGCGTAGATGAGCGTGGCGTGCTGGCGATGAACAACACGTTCTCCACGCGCTCCGGGTAATCAACCGCCCACTGTATGGCTTGCATCCCCCCCATGCTGCCGCCGGCAATGGCAAACCATGCCTCAATGCCGAGATGGTCGGTGAGATGAGTCTGTGCCTGCACCATATCGGCCATAGTCACCAACGGAAAGCGCAAGCCATACGGTTTGCCATCCGCTGCCGGGGATGCCGGGCCGGTGCTTCCTCGGCAACCGCCAATCACATTAGAGCAGACTACAAAATAACGGTCCGTATCGAACATCTTGCCGGGGCCAACGGCATCATCCCACCAGCCCGGTTTTTCTTCCGGGTCATCGGTGTAATATCCGGCGACGTGCGAGTCGCCGGATAACGCATGGCAGATCAAGATTGCGTTATCGCGTTTCTCGTTGAGCTTGCCATAGGTTTCATAAGCCAGGGTGAAGCCGTCCAGCGTTTTCCCCGTGCGCAATGGCAGCACAACGTCAAAGTGTGCTTGATAACGATCGACCACGCCGACAGAATGCGGATCTTGCATTCTAACGGAGCGACGGGGGAGTAGTTCACGCAAGGACATAGCTTTACCCTCTCAATCTACTAAACAGGTTGGACGCTCTTGCCCTGGGCGATGGTCAAGGCTTGATCCAAATCCCAGAGGATGTCGTCAATATTTTCAATACCGATGGACAGACGCACGTAATCATCGGTTACGCCGCTGGCTTGTTGTTCTTCCGGCGTGAGTTGCTGATGGGTGGTTGATGCCGGGTGAATAGCCAATGAACGCGCATCGCCCACGTTAGCCAAATGGCTGAACAGCTTCAGGTTATCAATGAACACGCTGCCGTTTTCGCGCCCGCCCTTAATGCCAAAGCCGATCATTGAGCCGGGTTTGCCATTGAGGTACTTCTGAGCGCGTTCGTAGCTTGGGTGTTCCGGCAGGCCGGGGTAATTGACCCATTCTACAACCGGGTGTTCGTTGAGATACTGCGCGACAGCTTGCGCGTTTTCAACGTGACGATCCATGCGCAGCGCGAGCGTTTCCAGGCCGATGAGGTTCAAGAAACTGTTAAACGGCGCTTGGCTGGCTCCGATATCCCGCAAGCCGACGACGCGCGTCCGGGCGATAAAGGCCGCAGGCCCGGCGAAATCCGCCAGTACAACATTTTGATAGGCTGGCTCCGGTTCGATCAAGGTCGTGTGCCGTCCGGCGGCCTTCCAGTCGAAGTTGCCGCTATCCACAATGGCACCGCCGATGGTCAGGCCATGCCCACCAAGCCATTTGGTGGTGGAGTAGGTGATAATATCAACGCCATGCTCAAATGGGCGGGCGATATAAGGGGCGAAGGTGTTGTCCGTCACAACAGGAACACCGTGCGCATGGGCAACCGCTGAAATTGCTTCAAAATCCGGGATTTCTAGCTTGGGGTTACCGACAGTT
>DAOTTT010000217.1:0-22374 GCA_034437635.1 Anaerolineae bacterium
CACAAATTGCGATCCGCAATCTCTTTACACAAGAGACGGTGTACACTAGCGCTGGGTTTACCGGGAGCTTTAGCGCCCAACTCTATGGCGCTGGCCGCACACCATTTTTGATCTCGCCTGCACAATTCATACCGACCAATCTTCGTGACCGCCCGGAGGCGTTGCCCGGTGGCCCGGCGACCATCGTTTATGGCACGAACCCGGTGCCCAGGCGCAATGATGGGGATGTAACCACCTTATTGATTGACGGCACGTTTGATGATTGGGCGGCCTATCCTCAAGCCGATCTCGGCGATGGATTACATGCATTGGCGAACACCCAATCGCTTTATTTGGGCTTATCGGAGCCGATACCGGACGATGCCCAGTTGGTGCTTGTCATCATTTTGGATGATGTGACCTACGAACTGACGCTAGACCCCTTCGTGCAGCAAGCCGCTTTACTCCGGCAGATTGCGCCGGTAGAGCGTGACCCGGTTGCGCTGGCCGTTGCCGCAGTGACAACGCCCGATGCCGAGCAGATCGAAATGCGTATTAACGTGGAGGCGCTTTCTGCTGATATAGAAACGGCTATCGTCGCGCAGACCTTCCTCCGCATAGAGGATGAAGAAGAACCCCTTAACGTCAATACACGCGATGCGCAATTACCTGTTGTCGATGAAGTTGACGGCATTGTTTACACGCAAGAACCCCTGAGCGGAGAAATCCCCCGCTTTTATGTCGCTGGCTCCATTGCGCAAGGCGCATCATATTGGTGGGCTGCTGGTCGCATGAATACGCGCACGTTATCGACGGGTGAGACGGTCATCATCGAGATGGATTTTACCCTGCGGGTGCCGGAACTCTCCGACTCGCTCACAGGGTTAGACCTCATCGGTGAACTGGCGCTACAACCCGTCACGGTAGGCGCGGATGGAACACAAAACGTCGCCGCACTCCACACCAATAACGGTTGGTCAAATCTGTTGACAGCGACCGGATTGGCGATCGACAATGTGCGCGGGGATGTGCAAGTTGCGCGGGCTGTTGTCCCGGCTGCGCAGACCATCCGCCGGGGTGATGAACTCATCGCCGGGATGCGCTTTGAATTTGAACTGCCGAATAACTTGCCGCCGGGCTATTATGTGCCGACTTTCACCGGGGCAGCGCAGATCAACGATGGTACGCCGTTCTTATGGACGGAAAACGGCATCTTGGGTGACGGTGAAGGCATCGCCCGTTTACCGATCACGCGCATCCCGCAGGTTTTGACCATCGGTGGGGTTGAAGAAGGTCGTCTTGCTTGGACGATCTTATACAACGAGGCATCGGAAGGCTCACGCGGGATTTTGTCCGAAGAAGACACCGGGCAGATTGGACTCTCTAACCGGGTGCGCTACAACAGCCCGACGTATATCTTGCCGCCCGGTGAATATTCCATTGAACCTTACTTGCTTAATCAACTGCCGAATGCCTATGATGTGACGGCTACGCCGCTTCTACCGCTGTTATTCCCCGGTGGACGTGTGGTGGCGACGATCACCTTGCCGGATGGCGATGTAGACGAATTGCCGGATGTCTCCATCGCACAAAGCCGCATCTCGACCGCCGTAGTCGATGAGCGCGACACATTCGGCGCACAATCACCGCTGGATGTTTTCCAGCTTGGCACGGCTAATCCATCATACGAGTCCTACGACTTCCTGCAATACGGCACATACGGGATCAACTTACGCGGCAGTGTGGATGATGTCAGCGGTAATCGCTATCAAGGTGGCGGTAATTACACCTTGCTCATCGCGGAACCGCTCGACTTAACGCCCGGTGTGTTGTCGGGTACGCCTTTCTTCATTGGCGATACGTTCTTCCTGGGAGGGCGGGTCGCGCCATCGTTCCCCGTAGATGTGACGATAGACATCACGGTACGTGGCTTGGATGGCGAAACAGAGACGGTGACATTCGACGGTACAGCGGACGATAACGGTTACTTCCTGCTGGATGCCGCTGGGTTCACGTTTGAAAATGCTGGCGAATACATTATCGACTATGAAGCGCGTTATACAGATGATGAAGGTCGCTTGTGGGCGGCTAGTCTGCGTAGCGCCGGTATCGTCGCCAGCGAGACGCGCAATCTCATCGCACATGGCGAACGCGGTTTAAACGGCTTTGTCAATAGTTATCGCCCGGCATGGTTTAATACAGCCCTGTATCCACCGCTTGAAAGTCTATCCGACCAACCGCCACGCCCGAACTATCCCTATTTTAGCGGTGATGTCGCTTTCATCCCGGATCGTACCGACAGTGGCTTGTATACGGTGATGCATGTGCAGGATACACGCGGCGCGTATCGCAATTGGCTGCAAGGGGTCATCCCGGATTATACTGCGCCATTTGGTAACACGCTACAACAATTGGCCGCATCTGGTGAGTTGCCCTTGTCGCCGCTTCTCGGTGGTGTGTTGAGCGCCTACGAGCCGTCGCTTTTGCCGGATTTCATCGTCAATGACAGCTACGCTTATATCAGCGCCGTGCGTCCGGGGGTCACTGTGCGGCAATTGGTGAGCGGTCAAGCGGATGCTGTGCTTACGCTTTACTGGGATAACGACGACCCACTCAACGAGCAAATCGGCGCTGGCGTTAACGGTAATTTGCCCGGTGATTATATCTTCCTGTTTGGCGGGGCAATGGTGCGCAATGCGGATGCGGGCGTGCGGCAAGCGTCACCTTATGCGGCGTTGGCCGTCGTGACTGATCCCGAAGCGAATGCCATCGTCGCGCCGCCCTTGCGTGGGCGCAGTAATGCCGCGCTCGACCCGCTGATTAGCATCGCAGGCCGTGAATTAAACGCTTTCTTCCACCCGACCGGGCTACGCCCTGGGCAGATCTTGCCGCAAGGGGCGACGGTATCCATAGCAGGGCAGGCAGCTCCTACATTACAGGCCGATGTCAACGTGATCATCACAGCACCGGATGGCAGTACGCGCCAAGTGAACGGGCGCACAAACCTGCTTGGCTACTTTTATGATCCCACGCAAGATTTTGTCGTGGAGCAAGCTGGCATATGGACTGCGACCATCACCACAACGCCGGTTGGCCGGGCTGCACATGGCACGCTTGACGCACCCGCGCCCACCGGGACGATCTTAGGGCCAAGCGAAACCTTTGTGTTCTATGTTGAGAATAAGCCGCCCGTGTCGTGGTCATTTAATGATAACGTTGATGTGGCCTATTCACCCGCTGCGGCTTTTAACATCACGATGGATGTCCCCAGTGGTTGGACGGACACCACTGCCCATTATACGCTGGCAACGCCTGGTTACGTGTTGCAAAGCGACGAACTACCGATCTTCTCCACATCTGCAACGTATCAATACAACCCGTTCGCGTTTGTAGACGAGTTCCCGCTTGAAATATCAGGCGCGGGCGATGGGCCGAGCGGCTCCGACGTGCTGATTTTGACCGTAGCGATTGCCGGAACAGATGCGGATGGCCGCGCTGCCACAGTAACCCGGCATCTCTTTGTATTCCATGACCGACTGCTGTCGGTTGATGCGCTTGCCGAGGACAGTGATGATTAGAGTATACTCTCGATGGTTGGTGCTGGTGGCTTTGCTGCTGCTGTTGACGGTATTTGTCCATGCACAAGATGATCCGCTTTATGATCTGCCAAGTGGTAGTGCGCCTGTATCAGTCGGCAGCACGATGGATTTATCCACCAATGGCCGCTTGTTGGTCGCATCGAATATGCTAAACGATACGGTCTCGTTAATCGACATTGCGCAGCGCGTTTTATTGGGCGAAGTCCAGGTTGGTGATGACCCACGCGGGGTATCGCTCAACCCGGATAACGACCTGATCTTAACGGTCAACCGGGGTGACGGTACGCTATCCGTCGTTGATGTGGAAACGCGCACGGTGACTGCGGCATATCCGGTTGGCGTTTTGCCGTACCACGTCGTGACGATTGATGACACAATTGCTTATGTATCTGTACAGGGCACGCACGAGATTGTCGTTATTGACTATACAACAGGTGTGATCCTCAACCGCATTGCAACGCCACCCGACCCAATGGGCTTGTCTGTGTGGGGGGATTTTCTCTACGTCACGCACCTATGGACAGGCGAACTTAGCCTGATTTATCTGCCACAGCAGACGGTTGTCCGCACGATACAAACCGGAGCGGATGCTTCATTGGCGTTTATGGTCAACATTGACCGCACCAATGGACTGGCCTATGTGCCACGTAGTTCGAGCAACGTCAACAACACCGCTTTGACGCATGATTCGACGGTGTTGCCCGTTGTTGATGTCATTGACTTGCAGACGATGGGCGTGATCTATGATCAGCGGGTATTGGTCGATCTATCAGACCGTCCGGTGAATATGCCTTTTAGCGTGGCGGTGGATACAGCACGGGAATGGGTGTTCGTCGCCAATGCTGGCACGGACGATGTTTCGATCATTGACCAAGATAACGGTATCGCTGTGGCGAATATCCCCGTCGGCATTAATCCGCGCAGCGTGGTGCTGACCATTGATAACACCTTCCTGTATGTGCATAATGCGCTTGAAGGCTCGGTGACAGTCGTCAACACGCGCAACTTTACGGTTGATGACGTGCTGCCTATTAGCGATTTGCGCGTGCCGATTGACTTGCTCATCGGCGCGGAGTTGTTCCACGCTGCCGGAGAAGAGCGCATGGGTGCACGGACGCTCAGTTGTGCAAGTTGCCATTTTGATGGTTTGAGTGATCGCCGCGTGTGGCAACAGACACCAGATAACACACTGAATACGCCTTTGCTTTATGACTTGCCCAATACAGCACCTTATACATGGACGGGTGCATGGGATGAACTGGCCGATGTTGAGCTTAAAATCCGTGAGTGGCAGTTTGGCGAGGGCTTGCTTGAGACAACGCCAAATACGCCGTTAGGTGATCCACATGGCGGCCTCTCGCCAGACCTTGATATTCTTGTAGGCTATATGGCCTCATTGCGTGCGCCAGCATCACCGCATCAAGCGGATACCGAGCAGATTGAGGTGGGCGAAGCGTTGTTCGCGTCATTGGATTGCGCCGCGTGCCATGCTGGAGAAACGTTTACCGATGGCCTCGCCTATGATGTCGGCACGGGCGGCGAGTTCGATACGCCCAGTTTGCGCTGGCTGTGGATGAGTGCGCCGTACTTCCATGATGGTAGGGCGGCAACGTTGGCAGATGTGTTCATTCTACCGGGGGCGCATCAATTAGTTGTTGACCTAACGCCGGACGAGATCGCCGCGCTGGTTGCGTATCTCCACAGTTTGCCGCGCTCATGATTTTCATATGTGACTCCTCTGAAAAAAGGTCATTTTGCCGGATTTTTGAGCCATTAGCTTGCTTTTATGACCCGTTGTGAACCGCGATTTTGGGGATATTTTGAGTTCTTTCAGTAGAGTCATATGTGTAATTTAAAAGTTTACCGCTTGCAAATCTGGATTAAAACAGTGTATTATGATGATGAACATAATAAAAACTCACCTTGCAGGATACCATGACACTCAGTTTTGCAATGCAGGAATACTTGGCTGAGGCATATCGCCTAGCCCATTATCAAAAAGATGACCTGTTCGTATCCACATCTGCCTTAGCACAGGTGATGGGTGTCTCTGCGCCTGCTGTTACACGCATGGTGCAACGCCTGCGCGACTCCGGGCATCTGGAACATGAACCCTACCAGGGCATCCGCCTTACTTCTTCTGGCGAGCGCGAAGCCTTGTTAAACATCCGTCGGCATCGTTTGGTCGAACGTTTCTTAGTCGATGTGATGGGCTTTGGCTGGCACGAAGTCCATGATGCCGCTGACCAACTCGGCGAATCTGTCGGGGATCGCGTCGTTGACCGTATGGATGAAATGGTGGGCTTCCCGAAGCGTTGCCCGCACGGAGAGCCGATACCGTCTGCTGACGGGGTGATGCCCGTTGTGGTCGATTATCCATTGACCGAAGCGACCATCCAAAAGGATTACGTCATCAGTCGGGCGAACTCCCATGATGAAGATAAACTACAATATCTGGATACGCTTGGCTTACGCCCCGGCGTAAAGATCTACCTGAGCGAACGTGCGCCGTTTGAAGGCCCGCTGCAAATTCAACTTGATGGCGAGAGGCACTTTATCGGCTATGCTATCGCGCAAGTGATTCGCGTGTGTGACGAAGCCGAATTTGAACTGATCTATTGATTTTGCCATGCGCTATAGGCAATCAGCCCCCAGGCGATGATTAAGGCTGTGCCGCCGATGGGGGCGACTGCGCCCATAATGCCTAAATCTGCGATGGCGAGAATGTACAAACTCCCAGAAAATATGAGCGTGCCAGCGGTCATCAGCACGCCAGCCCATTGGATATACCGCGTCTGATAGCGGTCAGCCAACCACGCCACACCAAACAACGCTATAGCATTATACATATGATAGCGCGATGCCGTGTTAAACGTATCGACGCGCCCGTTTGCCTCTAAAGTCGCTTCGAGTCCATGTGCGCCGAATGCGCCCAAGGCCACACCCAACAACCCCAAAATCCCCGCAATGATAACCCACTGCCGCATGGATGCTACTCCTTAGTTTGATTGATCGAATGTGCTTGAGTCTACGCGAATTTAGCGTTGGTGTGCAGGGCAGGGTGCGCACGTTATAATGGGGTATTGTTATATGACCTTAAAGGGCAATGTACCATGACAAAATATATCGGTATTCTGACAGCAGGTGGCGATACGCCGGGCTTAAACGCAGCTATTCGCGGTGTAGGCAAAGCAGGCATGAACACCTACGGCATGCAAATCATTGGTTTTCGTGATGGTTTTCGTGGATTAATGGAAAATCGTACTATTCGGCTGGATAGCCGGGGGCTATCTGGTATATTGACGGTAGGCGGTACGATCTTGGGCACGAGCCGCGATAAACCCCATAAGATGCCCGTTGGTGGTAAGAAGACCGATATGACTCAGGTCATGATTGACACATATGAAAAGCATGAGTTAGACGCTTTGGTGTGTTTGGGTGGTGGCGGCACCCAGAAGAATGCTTATCACTTGGCTAAGAACGGTCTCAATGTCATCACATTACCTAAAACTATTGATAATGATGTCTCTTGTACGGATATTACATTTGGCTTTGACACGGCTTTGACCATTGCCACCGATGCAATTGACCGCTTGCATAGCACCGCTCATAGTCATCACCGCATTATCGTTGTAGAACTTATGGGGCATAATACCGGCTGGCTGACGCTTGGTGCGGGTATTGCGGGCGGTGCGGATGTTATCTTAATCCCAGAAATCCCCTACGATGAAAACAAAATCGCTGCGTCCATCACGGAGCGCAAACGCGAGGGCAAACACTTTAGCATTGTCGCCATTTCCGAAGGGGCGATGTCGCTTGATTTGGCTAATCGTCTAAAAACAGTGGAAGAAAAAATCGCAAAAGCTAAAGAAAAAAGCGACAAAGACGCGAAGAAGAAACTCAAGGCTAAGCGGGATAAGCTAGAAGTTGAACGCTCTGGGAGTACGCATGAACTCACCCGTCGTTTGGAAGAACTCACCGGCTTAGAGTCGCGGGTGACGATTTTAGGGCATGTGCAGCGCGGCGGTATCCCCTCATCGGCGGATCGCCTGTTAGCAACGCGCCTGGGTACAGCCTGTGCACAGATGATTAACGATGGTGAATATGGCGTTATGGTCGCTGTCCAGGGTAGTGACATTGTCCCGGTGCCCTTGGCCGAGATTGTCGGCAAACGTAAAAATGTGCCGATTGACCATCAATGGGTGAAGTCTGCGCGTGATATTGGCGTTAACTTAGGGGATTAGTCTATGCTGGTTGGCATTGATATTGGCGGCACGTTCACAGATTTAGTGCTGAGTTATGGCGATGATCTAAAAATTCACAAGCTGCCGAGTACGCCCCATAACCCGGCTGTGGCGATGCTTGACGGTTTGCGGGCGATTACGGGCGATCAGGTCGCCGCGCTGGAGCGAGTCGCGCATGGGTCGACGGTGGCGACGAACGCCATCTTAGAGCGCAAAGGGGCGAAGACCGCTTTGATTACGACGGCGGGCTTCCGCGATGTGCTGTTCATCGGGCGACAAAATCGCCCTGTCCTCTATGCCCTTCATCCGCAAATTTCACCGCCACTTATCCCGCGTGAACGCTGCTTCGAAGTCCCGGAACGACTCGACCATAACGGGCAGGTCTTGCAGGCGTTGGATATGGTCGCATTGGATGCCGTTCTCGATCAAATCGCCGCGCAAGATGTCGAAGCGGTTGCGGTGTGCCTGCTATATAGTTACGTCAACGCCGACCATGAGCAGATGATCCGCGAGCGTATTTTAAGCCGGGAGCTGCTTGATCCCTGGCAGGTGGCGCTATCGTCAGAAGTGCTGCCAGAATTTCGTGAATATGAGCGTGCTAGCACACTGGTGCTAGAAGCCTATGTGCGCCCGGTGATGGCACGTTACACGGCGCAACTGCGTGATAAACTGCCGGATACCGTCGGTTTACGGATCATGAAATCTGATGGCGGCATCATCAGCGCGGAGCGGGTCGCGGCGCAAGCAGTACAAACCGCTTTGAGTGGTCCGGCGGCGGGTGTCATTGGGGCGTATGCCATTGCGCAGGCCGCCGGATTTGAGCGTATCATCACCCTGGACATGGGCGGCACATCAACCGATGTGGCGATTTGCCCCGGTGAGCCTATCCGCCGCGCACAATCTGAAATTGACGGCTTGCCGTTGCGCTTTCGTCTGTTGGATATTGAGACGATCGGCGCGGGTGGTGGGTCTATTGCACGGGTGGACGCAGGCGGCGTTCTGCAAGTGGGGCCACAAAGCGCCGGGGCACAACCTGGCCCCGCCATTTATGGGCATGGCGGTGATGTGCCAACGGTCAGCGATGCAAACGCCATGCTTGGGCGCTTGGATGCGAAACGCTTTTTAGGCGGCGACTTAACGCTTGACCTCAAGGCGGGTAAACGGGCTTTACAAAAGGTCGCGCAACCGTTGAATATCACCGTAGAAGAAGCCGCCCAAGGCATCATCGACATTGCCAATACCAATATTGATCGCGCTTTGCGGCGGGTCTCTGTTGCGCGGGGATACGATCCGCGCCATTTTACGCTGGTGGCTTTTGGCGGAGCCGGCGCACTCCATGCGTGTGAGGTAGCGATGCGCTTGGGCATCCCGCGTGTGATGGTGCCGCGCCATCCGGGGGTGCTGTGTGCGTTTGGGCTGTTGGTTGCAGATGTCGTGTTGGATTACTCGCGTTCGATACTGTCTGTTGTGGATGATGAGACGTTGCCGATGCTGGGTAACTTGGTGCAACGGCTGCTAGAAATGGCTAAAAACGACCTCATCGCGGAAGGCATCACCAAACGGCGGCAGCGCATTTATACGCCCTCCATTGATGTACGCTATCAAGGGCAGGCGTATGAATTAAATTTGCTTTTAGATGCGACGATGGACATCAGTGAGCAGTTCCATCGCAAGCATGAGCGAGTCTACGGGCACGCACTCTATGATCGAGCTGTGGAAGTTGTCAACTTGCGCGTGCAGGCGGTCGGCTTGGTTAACCATCCGCCGCTGCAATCGGAACCTCTCGATGAGCAGTTCAACGGCAGCGGGCACGGCGTGCCGCAAGTGGCGCATTTAGGCGAGAAAACTACGCCGGATGGCACATTCACCAGCTTATACGAGCGCGATGCGCTCACGCCGGGATCGCGCTTTATCGGGGCGGCGTTGGTCTTCCAGTTGGATAGTACGATCTATGTGCCGGCGGGTTGGTCGGCGCGGGTAGACGGGTATCGTAATTTGATTTTGGAGCAAACCTGATGGCGGTTGATGCGATTAGCTTGGCGGTGTTCAAAAACTTGTTTGCCTCCGTCGCGGAGGAGATGGGCATGACGCTTCAACGTGCTGCATTTAGCCCCAATATACGCGAACGGCTGGATTTTAGCTGTGCGGTGTTCGACGCACAGGCGCGGATGATCGCACAAGCGGCGCATATCCCGGTGCATTTGGGCAGTATGCCCGCGTCCGTACTGGCCGCCTTGGAGACCATCGAGAGCTTCCAACCGGGGGATGTGGTCGTGTTGAACGATCCGTATAAAGGCGGCACGCATCTGCCGGATATGACGATGGTCTCCCCGGTGTTTGCTGGCGGGGATTTAGTCTATTTTGTCGCCAGTCGCGCCCACCATGCGGACGTAGGTGGGATGTCGCCGGGGTCGCTGCCCCTCAGCACAGAGCTTTACCAAGAGGGTATCATCATCCCGCCCGTCAAGCTGATGCTAAGCGGTTGGATCAACGAAGGCGTGATGGCACTCATCACGGCGAATAGCCGTGCCCCACAGGAGCGCATTGGCGATATTGAGGCACAGCTTGCCGCGCACCGTGCCGGGGAAAATCGCCTGCTGGAGGTGTTGATCGAACATGGCGTTGAGACCGTCGCGGAACATGCCGAGGCGCTTTTAGATTATTCGCGCCGGATGACCCAAGCGACGATCCAGGCGATCCCTGACGGCGTGTATACCTACGCTGACATGCTAGAGGGCGACGGCCAAACCACATTTGACATTCCCATTCAAGCGACGGTGATGGTATCCGGCGCGGCGATGACGGTAGACTTCAGCGGGAGTGCGCCCCAAGTGCAGGGCAACGTCAACGCGGTTGAGGCCATCGTGCGGTCGGCGACGTGGTACTGTGTGCGCTTGTTGGCTGAAGACGATATTCCCGTTAATCATGGCTGTTTCGATCCGGTTACGGTCATCACGGAACCGGGCAGCGTGCTTAATCCGGCGTTCCCGGCGGCGGTGGCTGTGGGTAACACAGAGACCGGGCAGCGCGTGGTGGATGTTGTCTTAGGCGCATTGGCGCAAGCGTTACCGGGGCGCATCCCGGCGGCCAGCCAGGGCACCATGAATAATTTGACCGTAGGCGGCATGGTCGATAACCATCAATTTGTCTACTACGAGACGATCGCCGGGGGGCATGGCGCTTCGCCAATGGGCGCTGGTTTGAGCGGTCGTCATAGCCATATGACCAATACGCTTAATACGCCCGTTGAGGCGCTGGAATATGTGCTGCCGTTGCGTGTTTTGGCCTATAGTTTGCGTGATGAGAGCGGCGGGCTTGGGCAGCATCGCGGCGGGGACGGCGTTATACGCGAGTACGAATTTCTCGTACCGGCGACGGTGACGGTGAACAGTGAACGCCGCGACCGTGCGCCTTATGGCTTAAACGGCGGTGCCGGGGGACGCGCTGGACTCAACCTGTGGCTTGATGATGGCGAGTCCATTGTGTTGGGAGCCAAGAAGACGATCACCGTTAAGCCGGGAGATCGCGTGCGCATCGAAACTCCCGGCGGTGGTGGTTGGGGCACTTAGGCCAAGAAGCTCGGCAGATAAAAGCTCAGATAGTCTAAATCGCTCTCTGCGCGTATAGTGGCTTCGGCCATTTCCGGGCGCGATAGCATCACGTTGTATTGGCCGAGCCGGTGCGTATCGTTTAAGTAAGCGACAGTGCCCGTGCCATCTGTGACGTAAACGAACAGGTCTTCGCCTTCTTGTGGTGCTTCCAGCGTGGTTATGCCGCCAGCGGGCAAGCGTCCAGCCGTCAGCCGCCCGGTCATGTGTTGGTTCATCGGGGATCCGCCACCGATTAAGTTGTAGATCGTCGCGTCGTCGCGTTGGCGCGTCGGTAGTTCCGATTTGCCGACTTGCTGATAATGCGGTTCCACACCACGATGATGGCGGTCTGCGATATACCAGATTTGAATCACACGGGTATAGTCATCGGTTTGGTTAAGCTCTTGATGCGCGATGTAATCGCCAGCAAACATGCGTTGTAGTTCCCCTGCTTGGATAACGCCTTTGCCGCCAGTTGTATCTTTATGATAAAGCTCACCCTCAAGCACCCATGTGTAAATTTCCAGGGCGCGGTGCTGGTGCCATGTGAAGCCGTTGCGCGGGGCGATCTGCGTCATATGCGCGGTGAGCATCCCGCTTAAGCGTTGTAACGGACTCCATCCTCCAACTGCAAAGTGCGAGACGAGCCAATGGATGGGGTTCACCGTCGGGAATGTAGATGCAGGCAAGTAGTGGAAGGCATCTTCCAAACGGGGTTTGATGACGGTTTGCTGTAGTGGAAACATAACGCTACCTCGCATATCTTTTTTATTATGACGATCATTATAATTCATAACTTACAACGCTGTAAGCCGAAGTTGCCAAAAGACGCTATACTTAAGAGACATTCATTCAAATTTATCTATGGCAATTAAGGTCAATCGTCGTGGCGAACGAAACGTTTTCTCTGGAACACTTTTATTATGGGCAAGCGGTGGTAGATGGCAAGCCAAGCGGTGAAGCACAAGTTCTTGCGACTTCACCGGGTATTGATGATGCATTGGCGCAACACGCGGTTGATCGTCTGGACTTACCACCGCTGATACGGGCGAAGAACGCATCGTGGGCGTTTGTGCGCGGGCGCAGCCGTCAAGCACCGTTTTTGATGGTGCAGGCGCAACAAGGCGTACAGGGGCAATATTTATCGCACTATATCATCATCCCAATGGATACAGCGCGGGTACTCGGCGGTAATTTAGACGCTATGCGCCTGTTGCTGGCGGACGACTTCCCGGTTTTTGATAAAGCAGGGCGCAAGTTGGAGCGCATCGGCCTTGATGCGCCAGAGCCGTTGACAATTGATGCACAGGTCGATCATATCCTAGAGTTGATGATGATTACAAAAAACCGCATCCCCTTGTTGCAATCGCTCCTAAGCGCCATTGTGGAAACTACCCCGTTGGTTATCCAAGGTGCCCCGGCGGATCTAGACGAGCGGGTGCTGTTCATCCAAGGGTTGCTGGCCTTGCTGCCGCCTTCTGCACGCTTTGGCGTGACCTTCACGACGCATAGCTTGCCGACAACTACCGTTGACGCGCAAATTCGTTTTTATAGCGATGACGCGCCGCCTGCAAGCGTCATGATCTTCAATTGGGCGGATGCGCGGATCAGTGGGGTAGAGGCGGATAATGCGTATAGCCGTTATGTAATGAGCCAGCTACGCTTGGATGCTGAATTGGTCATCCAGCATAATATGGCGATGGCTGCTATCGCCGGGTGGCGCTTGAACCAGGGCGACGATCTGGCGACATCGTTAGGATACGCTTCGACACGACTCAAGGTGGACTCTTCGTTACGCAATAACCAACCCGTGAACAAAGAGGAGGTTTCCCGCATCCTTGCGGAAGACCCCACGCTTTCGGAAGATTTACAAGTGTTATATGGCTTGCATCTCATCCGCTTTACGCTGGCGATGTACGACATGGAACCCGCTATGCCGGTTGCTATTTTGCTGCGGACGAACACCAGGTTAGAGCAATCTGCCCTGGATGAGTTAACCAAGACATTAAGCGACGACACCGCCGATTTAATCTACGAAACCTTGCTGCGTTGGATGAATAACCCACTAGGGCCACAAGGCACGCAATGGGTCAATCTCACCCATCGCGCCACGCTGATTTACCTGCAAGGCTTGGTCAATGACAGCTATACCGAAGACATCATCGACACGCTCAAGGAATTACAAGATGCTGGGCCAACCCTGCGCATTGATGAATTAACGCCGAAAATTATCAAACTCCTGTTGCCGTTAAGCTATCGTGACGCGCAAATAGCGGAAAACCTTTTCCTGCTTGGCGTGCGTCATTTGCAAAACGACCCCTTCCACCAGATGATGAGCTTAGACCGCTTCCGGTCGCAGTTAAACCCACAAATAGAGCGGGGTTGGCGCTATATCGCCAGCGGCGTGGACGACGCGCAAGTCTCATCGGCGGCGGTTGTCAAAGCGGCTAAAGGCTATGGCGAACGGTGGGAAGCCCTCATTTTGGTGCGCTTCGCGGATATTGCCCAACGCCTAGAGCGTTTTAAGCTGTTGGATAACGACATGCTTAAAGCGTTATACGATTTAACGCAATGGCCGGATGCCTCCGACCATTTCCCGCGTATTCGAGAAGTCGCTGCGACCGTTGACAAGCATTTAATGGACAAGCTGCAACCGCCAGGGCCGCGCTATTTGCTGCAAATTCACCTGGCGACAGGCGCATACGAACGCCTTGCTAACGGGATGCGCTTACAACTGCGTCGCTACCCGCCGGATGACCAAGAAGCCTATCTGGCAATGGTGGCTACGCTCTTTACGGAGGCGGCCATCCCGGAGCATCAAGTGCGTAATGTGATGGGTAAAATCAACGCGGCGGGGGTACGTTCCGCGCCTTGGATTGTCGCGGCGATCAGCGCGGTGCAACAACATCTTGGTTCACCGGAGGTCGTGCCTTTAGTTGATCGCGTCGCAGAGGAGATCGCCAGCCAGCGCCACATCATGGATATTGTCCCGGCGGATGGTGTGTTAGGGTTGCTCGATCATTACACAACGCGCAAGGATATCGATGGTATTCGCTTGTTGTCTGGCGCTATCCCGATAGCGATCAACAAACTCGGCACAAAGGGCATTAAGCGCGTCACCCGCACGTATAGCCGTTTGAACTGGGATAAAGAGGCGCGGGATGTCGGCATGGATATTTTGCGCTCTAGCGTGCGCATGAACAACAGCGAACGCTCGCGCAAGATTGTCGCCTATTATGGCAAGCAGATCGGCGCGCCGGTGCAACAACAGCTAGAAGTGACCTACATTATCCAGCGTTTACTGGGGCATCGCCGCTTGGAATTATTCGCGGAAGACTTAAACCGGGCGGTGGTGTTTTTGCATCAATTTGCGGAGCTTTACGCCGATCCTAAACTTGCGCCGTCTTTGGGCGCGTTGCAAGATGGCATCGGGGCGCTTTCTGGTGCTGGTGGTGTACGTCCGGCAGCCATGCGCGAAATGCTCGATGATATGATGTTTGTTGGCCGGGGGCTGGTGCAGCTTGGCCGCCAGCAGCAATCCGGCAGTAAGCGCAATAATGCGTCTACGCCATCGCTGGCGCTAGGCAAAGCGGATCCTTCGAGCACGGTCGATGTTCTCGTCGTCATGAGCGGCGCTTTAGTCGATGGGATGCACTTTGGGCTAAACTTGGATGCACCCGTAAAACGCTATCCGCTGGAGGATTTCTCCTTGGGGCAGCTTATCACCGAATTTGAAGTCGTCCGGCAGATTTTGCGGCCTATGCTCAAGGCATTGCCGCTCAATAAACCGCCGACGCTCAAGGCGACGCAGATTGTCTCCGAGATGCACAGCTTAGATCGCTCATTGGAAATTGACATGAAAAATGTGCTACTGCGCAACTCAGCGCGGGACTTGCAATACTTTGCGGAATTGGTGACGATTGCCTATGATACCAGTGATGCGAAAGCCTTTGAGGATAGTGGTCTAGCGAAACGCATTGATGCGGGTAAGCACAAGCCACGCGGCATGTTAGAACTCATGCGCTTCATTTACGGCTATTACGATAGTAAATCGTAAGGACAAACAGGAAAGAAAACGCGATGGATGTTGGCGTTGTTATCAACCAGTACGAAATTGTAGAGCACATCGGGCGCGGCGGTATGGCGGATGTGTGGTCAGCGCGGGATAAAAAGCTCAACCGTATGGTGGCGATTAAAACCATCGCGCATGGGCTATCCCAAGATGCCGACCCCGTGGATATGTTCAAGCAAGAGGCACAAACCATCGCGCAGATGGAACACCCGCATGTGTTGCCGATTTATGATTTTGGCGATTACGAAGGCCAACTTTATATCGTCATGCGCTATGTGTCGGGTGGCTCGTTGGACGACCTCCTGCGGCGGGGGCCGCTCTCCGTAGAAGATACGCTGCGCATGGGGCACTCTATCGCTAAGGCGCTGGATTATGCCCATCAGAATAAAATCGTCCATTTGGATCTCAAGCCGCCTAATGTGCTGCTGGATAGCTCACAATCGCCGTATTTGGCGGATTTTGGCTTGGCAACGGTACTTGACCCGGAAGGCAAAGCCCTTAATCCTGGCTCCGGGACGCTGCTTTACATGGCACCGGAACAACTGACATCCGAATTGATTGATTACCGGGCGGATTTGTACAGCTTTGCTATCGTCATGTTCCATATGCTGACGGGGCAGTTACCGTTTGAAGGCAGTGCGCCGCTTGCGCTCAAGCAGATGCAATTCCACGAGAACTTGCCGCCCGTAGATGACATGGACGCTGGCTTGCCACCGCAATTCTCGGATATTCTGCGGCGGGCGACGGCCATTGACCCCGACGAACGGCAGACTTCGCTCACGGAAGTGATGGACGAACTCACCGCCATCCACCAAGGGATGAGCGGTATGTCGATCCCAACGCCGATGATTGGCATTGATGAACCCAACCCGCTGGCGCATGATGCCGCGTATGTGCCGCCAAGTTTAGAAAACCTTGAAGGGGCAGATGCGGAAATTCTGGAAGCAGTCGATATTTATAGCCGGGCGCGGCATAACTGGGCAGGGGGCAATGGCCGCTTTTTACTTGGTGTGACCAACTTCATGGTCATGAACGATTACTATATGTATGCGCCTGTGCATGGCTTGGATGTCGATGAACACGGTAAGCAAATGCTCCTGCGTGGGGCGCTGGAATATGATCGTCATGTGGATTATTGGTGGGGACATCTCAATGATGCTCACCGGCGTTGGGTGTGCCTCCATGCCTTGCGTAGCGGCAATGCTCCGGCGCGTGTGCGGGCGTTATATCGCCTGGAAACGCTGCCCGATGCAGAAAGGCCCGTCATCCCGCGTTTAGTGGCGCAGATGCTCCAAGTTGAGACAAACGAAGAAGCCCTCATTGCCGCTTTGACCGTGTTGGGTACGCGCTTCCGTCTGATGCATACCAAACCTCAATATCAAGTCAAAACAGAATATCGTGGGCGTTTGCTCACGACTTTGACGCGCTCCGGTGTAGAACTGCAATCGCCGTCTAATTGGCGCGAGGTCGTCTACTCCCCGGAGATTGATCTACTCATCGCGGAGACGGCGCTTGATTATGGTATGCCGCGTGTGGCGGAGTTCGCCGCACGGGTTATCGGGCGCATGGGGTCGATTACAGCGGTGCGCCGCTTGGCTAACGAGCAGCGCGACGGGCGCAAAGGCGCGTTACGGGCATTAGCCATCGTGCGCGACGAAGCGCCTTCTTTGCCGCCTGTGGTGAGTGCCCCGGCGCGTTTATACGCCTGGATCAACAACACCGTGCGCCGCTTGTTTAGTGATCCGCTGCAATTGGTGTTGCGCTTTACATTTGCGATGATCGGTGCGGGCTTGGCGATGGGTGTTCATATCTGGGGCACATTCGGCCTGGGCTTTGATATTTTCGAGCCGCAACGGTGGATTAATGCGCTGTCGGTGGGCTTATTGTTCGGCTTTGCCGTTGCAATTTTGGTCATCGTCGCCGGGGAATTTTCCGCACGATTACGCGGATTTTGGCCTTGGTGGGTGCGCTTAATTGTCAGTGGGGTGTTTGGCTTTGCCTGGGCATCGCTGATCTGGTATCAGTTTTCTTGGGGGTTCCTCAATGCCAACCCCATCGGCTGGAATGTCATTAACTGGGGGGCGTTCGGGTTAGCATCTGGCGTAGTGATTACAGCTTTATTTGGCTTGCGTAGCTTTATCGCCATGCCGTTGACGGCCTTTTTACTCTACTTGCCTATCAACATTACCTATTTTGTGGGACGACGCTTTCAGGATGTCGGGCCGTTTACCTTTGAGGCAGACGAACCGCTGCGCTTTTTGGGTATAGATTTCACCAGTTTATTTGAAATTCAGCGATCATTATTGCCTTATGGGAATTTGTTCCCTGGGGATGATGGCCCAATTTGGCGTTACGGTGAGCAGATTTACACAATCGCCATTCCGTTTGCTTTGCTGGTGGCGTTTGGTGCGCATTTTCTGACTTTGGTCAATGATGGGCGTGGGATCATGCGGTGGTTGGGGCGTTCGCGGCACGTTGAGGGGCCAGAAGTCGCTGAGGTAGACGTTTATGATACGCCGACGATGCCTGTGCCTGCGCCAGCTTCGCACATTGAGCACATGGTGCAACCCGATGCGTTAGACACTGAGTTAGACGTTAATGTGTCGCGCTCGCAGCAAATTTTAGGCCAGGTGTTAGATGACACGGATCGCCTGAAATCTGATAATTATATGCTTACCGAAATTGATGTCAATCAAGGACGCTCCCGTGCAGAAGCGCCCGAAGCGGATGAGCCACCCAAGACGGAAGTCGATGTTAACCTTGGCCGCCAAGAAAAGACGGATGCACAAGAGGATGATCCGCAATCTAAATCCAAGATTGTCTCTAAACGTGTGAACCTAGGTACAGGTATCCGCATTGATGACACGCCGCCAGCGGACGACGATAACGACAAAACAGATCGCCAAATCCGCTGGGACGTTGACAAGGATGATGATTAGGTCTGGGAGTAGAGCCGTCCGCCGAACTCGCTGACCAGCGTATTATCGAGGTCGTCGGCATACCCGGCGACCATCGTAATGATGGTGTTGGTTTCGGTTGCGTCCAGGCCGACTAATGGCCGCTCGTTAAACACATAGACAACATCGTAAAAAATGCCGAGCGAAGCGTTGGTCAACTGGAGATTATATTCCAACAATTTACGGTAAAGCGGCAGCAAACCGGATGCCGGTAGGTGCATGATGGGCGATAATACTTGGATGTATCCCCGGTCTTCTTGATCCACGATATAGACTTCAATGATGGCTGACCCCCGGCTGAAGTTCCAACCATAGCCTTGCTCAACGTTAATACGTGCTTCGTTAACAGGCACGCCCAAATCATCTAGAATCTGCTCGACAGTAACCGCATATTGCTCTAGTGTACGCGGGGTTTGATTATTGGGCTTTTTATCACGTCCTGAAAATAACATAATGCGTGCTCCTTAAACTTTGTGTCCACAGCGTAAACAGATTCCGCGATGATGACCAACGGTTGAGCCACAATGACTGCAAGGCTGGCTCATATTTTCGCCGTATAGGTTGGTCAAGCGCGGGTTCGGGAAGCGTTGTGTGCCTTCCGCATAGGGTAACACTGATCCGCAATGCTCACAGTAAAACCCACTATATTCTTGGGCACGGCTCAGGTTGCCACACGGCGAACAATAGACAAGATTTTGCTGTGTTTGCATAGCATGGGTAAAGCTATCCACCAATTGGATAATGTGGCTAATGTGCAACCCGAACACATACGGGGCAGAAGGGTGGGTGTTGCGCGTGAGCATACCCACCAATAGATTTTGCTGATTAAAAACAGGATTGCCACCCGCATCTGGCACGGACTCAATCGTTGTCGGGAACCAACCCTCTTTGATGACGCTTTTGGTTGCGCGACGAATGCCGTTAGCTACGTGCCCATTATGGCCCATAGCGCTAATCGGCGTGTTATCCGGCAAAACGGGCGTTGTAGAAACAGAAAGCGTCTGGGCGATGGTCACGCCTGTATGGATTAAGGCGAGGTCGTATTGCGGCCAAGACCGTACAACCCGTGCTTGTGCGCGTTGCCCCCGGTTGAGTTCATAGGTGACGGTCTGTGTGCCGCCGATGACCCACCGTGTTGTGACGACCAGCCCATTCTTGTTGATAAAAAAGCCACTGCCGGGGCCGTTTGGCCCGTCAAAGATGCCGACGGTACGATATAGACTATTGCCTGTGTTGGTACTCTGTGGTGGGGCAGTGGTCGGCGTTTGCTTGGGTGGGGTGGTGGTGTAGTTGTTATAGTCGATAGGTTGCGCCGTCTGTGGGGCAGGTTGCTGTGGCTGCGGTTGAGTTGGGGGTGGTTGCTCAGGTGCATTTTGCGCCAACCAGTACGTGAGCCTTTGCTGTGCATGATGATTATTAGGGTCAACGGCAATGGCCTTGTTGTAGTGGTTGATCTTCTCTTGTGGCGATTGCGTTGTTTCCGCCAACCACAACCACGCCATAGATTGCGTTTCTTTGTTGATTGTCTCCGGCTTACTCAGGACAATGCGCAGCAGCCGTGCGCCTTCTTCCATATTTTTTTGTTTCACCATTTCAATGGCTTTTGAAAACATTTGCAAGGTCATGATGAAAACTCTTTGGATCATCAAACGAATTATGGGTTAATTCTAAGCGATTTCCCGTAAATGACATAATCTCAATGGTTGTGACAGTGCTTTTTACGGTATGCTGACATCAGATTATTATCGGTTGAGTTGACTAGACTATACCACCCGGCTATAATCAATTCAGATTCACGGCGTTACGAGACGATGCAGGGGGCTTAAATGCCGCTTCAGGGTAATATTAGGGATTTTAGCATAACCCAACTTTTGAACCTGATTAACCTCTCAGGCAAAACGGGAACCTTACACATTTTTGAAGGGGTGCCAACTGGCGAACAAGATGCCATGGGAAATGAGAAAATGGCTCCCGGTGATGAAAGAGCGCAGGTTATCTTTAAAACTGGTAAACTGGTGCAAGCGTTGATGGTCGGTCAAAAAGGTGATTTGGTGGCCGTGTTGAATAAGTCGGGCAAACTAACCGACCAACAAGCTAACATCATCCGCGAACGGGCCAAGGGTACCAGCGACAAAGCACTTGCGATGCGTCTAATCGGCGCGAACTATGTGACCCAAAAGGATATTGTCAACAGTATTCAACAATACACGCTTGACGCGGTGTATGAACTGATGACCTGGGCCAATGGACCGTTCCGTTTTGACGATGATAAATTACCAACGGGCGATCGCATCCTTGTGCCGATTGATCTGGAAAATGTCATTGTTGAGGGGGCGCGTCGTATCCGTGACGATGAAATGCTTAAGGAGACTATTCCTAACTTGGATATGTCACTTAAGTTCCCTGAGAACCCGAAAGAGAAATTCAAAGGGATTCACCTCAGTGTGGAAGAATGGCGCGTGGTGTCATTCGTCAACCCGAAGAACACCATGCGACAAATAGCCAAGGCCAACAACATGTCGGAGATGGAAATCCGGCGGGTGGTGTATGGCTTGCAACAGGCAGGCTTAGTTGATATTGTGAAACCTGCCGGTGCCGAAAGTAAGCAGACAACAACGCGCGCGTCGTCCAGACGGCGGAAGCAGCCAGGGCCGTCGCGTGATGTTGTGACGCGGTTGATTGACCGCATCAAGTCGATTTAACTTTTCTCATCCGTTTATTCGACATCAATACGGGAAGAGCGGGTAAACCATGCAAACAGTTAAGATGGTAATCACTGGGCCGTTTAGTTCTGGTAAAACCGAGTTCATCAAGTCGATCAGCGAAATTGAGGTCGTTTCGACCGAACGCGGGATCAGCGAGGACACGGCAGAAGCAGCGGAAAAAGAAGCGACCACCGTTGCTATGGACTTCGGTCGTATTACTGTTGATGATGATCTGGTATTGTACCTGTTTGGTACGCCGGGGCAGCGTCGCTTCGACTTCATGTGGGAAATCCTGGCAGAGGGTATGCTAGGGTTTATCGTGATGGTCGATAGTGCCAAGCCGGAGACCTTCCGCGAGGCAAAAAGCATTCTTGAGACCTTCCGCGCTTATGCGCCGACACCCTACGTGGTAGCGGCCAACAAGCAAGATCACCCGGAAGCCTGGGAACCGGACGACCTGCGCATCGCTTTGCGTATCGAACCGGAAGTCAAGTTGTTGCCCTGTGTAGCAAAAGAACGCGACAGTGTGCGCGATGTACTGCTAGAATTGCTGTATACCATTCTCGAAGAGATGGACTAAAAGAAGATTAAGGCAGGTCAACGTGCCAACATTGGTGACCGAAACAGGGATTGTCCACTATGAGACACATGGACGTGGACGCCCTGTTATTCTGTTACACGGCTGGTTAGGCTCGTGGGCGCTCTGGCGCTCGACGATTGAAGTATTAGGGCGTGAGTTTAGAACTTATGCGCTGGACTTTTTCGGATTTGGTGAGTCGGTTGATCGCCAATCTAACTTCAGTGTGGATAATTATGTGGACTCCGTTAACCAATTTATGGAGCGCCTGGGCATTACCAAAGCGCCGCTCATCGGTCATTCGATGGGCGGGACAGTATCCTTGGCGGCTTCGGTGCGCTTCCCGGAGAAGATCGTCAAAACGACGGTGATCGGGTCGCCCATTGTCGGGAGTTCGTTAAACTGGCTGCTCAAACTCTCCGGTTATCGGGGGATTGCGCGTATCATCTGGACAACCCCCGCTTTGTTCAAGTTGTTTTTGCGCGGGTATGGGTATTACATCGCCAATGATGGCCGCAAAGTGGGTAAAATGCTGGTAGAAGACGTGTCGAAGATCGCGGCTGAGTCCTTCTTCCAGAGCATTGGCACATTACGGCAAACAGACTTGCGCTCGCAAATTGGGGATCTACCGATGCCAGTTTTGGGTATCTA
>DAOTTT010000218.1:0-4199 GCA_034437635.1 Anaerolineae bacterium
ACAATTTCCAGCGGGTTAAACGGCGCGGGGACATCGCGCAAGTTCGTCGGGAAGAAGGGGCTATGGCCGCCCACAATGCCGAACAAATCCGGGTTGCGGAGGGCGATCATATACGCCCAGAAGCCGCCGCGAGAGATCCCGCCGATGGCGCGATAGTTGCGGTCTTCCCATGTACAGAATTGCTGCTCGATGGTCGGCATCAATTCCTCTAGGATGTGCGTTTCGTAGGACGGGTTCGGCGTAAAGCTGTTGATCTGCCCTAATTGGCCGAAGTACGGCATGACTAAAATCATCGGCGGCAGTGCCCCGTTTTGAATGCCGCTTTCCAGCGCGGTGATAATGCCGATGTCTTCCCATTGTTGTTCGCGGTAGCTCAGGCCGTGGAATAAGTACACGACCGGGAAGCGGCGTTCCATCTCCACATAGCATGGCGGCATATATACCCGATAGCGCAAGTTCTCGTTGTTGTAAACGGCGCTAGGGAACGTGGTGAATTCTTCGATGGTGCCGGTGTTGTCATTACACGGGAACGGTGTCCCCGTCGGGCGTAAGTCCGGCGTGGCGGTGGGGGATAGCGTGGCCGTTGGGAGGACGGTCGCGGTGGGTTGCGGTGTGAACGTGGCCGATGGCAAGGGCGTGACGATCACGGCAACGGGTGTTGGCTCTGTTGCGGCTAAGGCATCACAAGCGGCTAACGGTAAAACGAGCATAACGATAATCCATAATCGGCGCATAATCGTTTTATTCTCCTAGACGGCGATTAGTCAGTCTAGCCAAGGTGCCCACTTTGGCCGGGGCTTGGGTCAACGATTCCGCTAATATAATAGCATCCACGCCGACCGCTAACACCTGCTCTACGTCCTTAAACGAATGCAGCACACCATGTGGCAGAACACGGGTATTATACGGTATTTGTGCTTTGACTTTGCGCAGGAGCGGCAAGTCGTGCTTTGCGAGGAAGTCCGGCCCGGTGCCCACGCTGATCGCGTGTGGGCTGATGGCGGCTATATTCTCTAGTTGGCCGACGGCGGTCACGTTGACGATGGTATTCATCTTCAAGCGGTGGCTTAGGCTGGATGCATCACGCAGGCTTTCAAAATCCAGCAGGGCGGCGTATAACACCACGCCGGATGCACCACTCGCCCGTACTTCTAACAAGCTGTAGGCATCTAAGGTATAATCTTGGCAGATGACTGGATGCCGATGAATACCCCGTGATACCAGCAAGAGGTCTTCCATCCCTTTGCTGTAAATGCGGATGTCCGTCAGCAGGCTGACACCATCTAAACCGATGCGCACCGCTTTGAGCGCCGCCGCGACGGGATCGTAGGTATCTTTTAATCGTACTTGACCGATCAACGTGATATGATCGTTGTCGGTGACGATATTGAGCAAGGGGTGGGGGCGTGTTTGCATATCGGCTAATGCCATCACTGCCAAAATCGGCGTTTGGGCGCGGCGGCGGTCGAATAATGCTTGTTTAGATGTGATAATGTCTTCTAGTTGATCGTTCAGCAAGGCTTTGTCTTTTCCGTTTGATTGCGTCCATATTGTACGCAGAATCGGAAGGCAATCAAACCGCCCTTGTTAGGTTAACTTTTCGTTTGCAAAATATACGTTATAATGATACGTGAGCAGGAGGTCTGTTATGGAAATTTCTCATGAAGATGTGCGGGATATTGCCGAACTCGCTAAGCTAGAACTCTCCGAAGAAGAGGTTGCGGTCTATTCCGAGCAGTTGACGGCTATTTTGCAATATTTCGAGCATCTCCAAGCGGTGGATACGTCCGATGTGGACGCAATTGCCAGCGTATTACCCATCACAAACGTCCTGCGTGCAGATGACCCCCAACCGGCTCTTGCGCCTGATGAGGCCATCGCTAATGCCCCAGAAGCCCAAGACGACCAGTTCCGCGTTCATGCTGTGCTGGATGAGTAAATTTGGAGTAAATTATGGCTAAGCACCGTCTCCTGATAATTGAAGATGATTATGACGTGGCCGAGATGCTCCTCATGTATTTCGAGTCGCAAAATTATGAGGTGATCCACGCGGATAACGGCACAGATGGTGTCGGCTATGCCCGCTCCAAATTCCCTAACCTCATCTTGCTCGATGTCATGTTGCCGGATATGGACGGCTATGATGTGTGCTTGCGGTTGCGCCGCAGTGGCTTGACCAAGTTCATCCCGATCTTGTTTTTGACCCAACGTGATGAACGCGCTAGCAAAGTGCGCGGCCTGGAGCTAGGCGCGGACGATTACATCACCAAGCCGTTTGATATTGATGAACTGCGTTTGCGCGTGCAAGGGGCGATCTCCCGTGCGACCCGCGAGAACCTGCACGAACCGCGCACCGGCTTGCCCACTGGCCCCTTGGTCGAAGACGAGATTAAAGAACGTTTGCGTAGTGATGAGAACTTTACTGCATTGGGGTACACGGTGGAAGGCTTCCGCGCTTATCATGACGTTTACGGTTTTGTCGCGGCGAACGATGTATTGAGCTATGCCGGAAACTTAATCCAGAAGGCTGTAAGCGCAGTTGGCACACCAGATGATTTCGTCGGCATGCGTGAGGATGAATTCATCGTACTGACGCATGTCAAAGATACCAAAGAACTGGATGCAATGATCCGCGATCAGTTCGCCGCTGATGCCCGTGCATTCTATTCTTTCGTCCATGTGGATGAGGGCGGGCTAGTCATCAACAAAGGCACCAGCGCGGAGACGACGATCCCCTTGATGAGCTTTAGCTCCAAACAACTCGAACTCGCGGAAAACACCTAATTAGGCTGCGGGCGCATTGCGATGCGCCCTACATCCCTATCATAATCTACCGTGCCCCAGGGTGGTGATCGCCCTTTCCTACATCAAGCGTAATTTGTTGATTAAACGACTCACGAGGCTTTTGTTGCTCTTGGCACTGCCCCGGCGGCGCTTTTTATAGGCGAGGTCGCGCAGTTGGTCGATTTCATCAACGAACATGCGATAATGCACCATTTCGCCATTGATTTCAAACCATTGATTGCCGATATAATCCGCACGCGGATGCTGCCCATAAACAAGCCGATAGACGCTGTGATAACGGTCTATTAAGGTATCCGGCCCGATGTTTTCCTCAATCATGATGTGCCATCCACATCTGTATAATTAATTTAGTATAAATATACCATAAATTTATGAATGGTGTAAATCAGCAAAGACAAATAAACATTACAAAATTACAACGTGGTGTTTGCCGTAAAAATTACTCTATGTTAGCTTGTGGAGCATAATAGACAGGGGGCAAACCATGATGGCCGATAGCGATTTTACAGCAATGCGCGAAGCCATGATCCGCGAGCAACTACAACCACGCGGCATAGAAAACCCGCGTGTGCTCCAGGCCATGCGCACAGTGGCACGCGATGCGTTTGTCCCGCCGGAACTGCACCGTCAGGCGTATAACGATGCGCCGATGCCCATCGGCCAAAACCAGACGATCTCGCAACCGTTTATTGTCGCGCTCATGACGCAAATGCTCGGCTTGCAAGGGGACGAAAAAGTGCTAGAGATTGGCACGGGCTGCGGTTATCAAACGGCGATTTTGTGTGAGCTTGCCGATTATGTTTATACGTTGGAACGATACCCTCAATTAGCTGATAAAGCCGGGGCCACGCTCACTAATCTGGGCTACAGCAACTTGGATATTCATGTTGGCGATGGTAGCCAGGGCTTGCCAGATAATCAGCCATTTGATGCGATTATCGTCACGGCGGCAGCGCCTAGCATACCGGGGCCGCTGGCCTCTCAGCTTGACCGCGAAGGCGGGCGGTTGGTGGTGCCTGTAGGCAACGCCAAACAACAACATCTCTACATTGTGCGCCGTTATGGGGATCGCTTTAACGTTGAAAAGACGGTCGCTGTGCGCTTCGTCCCGTTGATCGGGCGTTATGGCTTTAAGCAAGACCCCCGCCGAAACCGCAAGCGGCGCGGTGATGATCCATCCGCACAAACGCAGTAATGCACATTAGCACGCAACCGTTAGCACTGCTAGAATCTAGCGTTGTGCCAGTTGCACAAAAAAATTCTATTTTTATCTTGCTGCATATAACTCTACTTTCCGCTAAATGAGAATTACGGCTGGTAGAAATTGGGCAGGCATGGCATCTGTTGGTTTTTCTTGAATGAATCAATAGGTGGTGCAACATGCCTACGCTCGA